>NZ_JBHVUQ010000266.1:0-8281 GCF_042884105.1 Streptomyces sp. NPDC058157 | reverse complement strand
CCGCCGGGGTCCCGGCGGCGGCGCCCGAGCCCCGGCTGATCGCCCGCGCCTCCTCGCTGCGGGTCACGGAGCCAGGATGAGCACCGCGCCGGAGACGAGCGCGAAGCCCAGGACCAGCGGGCGCATCCGCGCCGCGTCGATCCGCTGGTGCGCCAGCCGGCTCAGCCAGGCACCGAGGGCCAGCGCGGGCAACAGGGCGGCGGCCCAGCCCAGTTGCCCGGGCGTGCCCTGGCCGGTCGCCAGGAGCAGCACGAGGGAGACGACCTCGCCGACCAGGAAGCACAGGGCCACCGTGGAGCGCAGCTCCGCGGGCGGCCGGTGCTGGTAGACCAGGGCCAGCGGCGGACCTCCCACCCCGGTCGCCGTCTCGGTGAGCCCGGTGACCACACCCGCGCCCAGGTAGGCGGCCCGGCCCGGTACGAACGCCGGCGCCGCCAGGCTGACGCCCGCCGCCAGGACGGTCGCCACGCCGACGACGAGCCCCAGCCGCTGCCCGGGCACGGCCCACAGCAGCAGCAGTCCGCCGGGGGTCGCGGCCAGCCGCGCCGCCGAGATCCAGCCCGCGCCCCGCAGGTCCAGCGCGTGCCGTTCGCGCCAGACCACGTAGAGGTTCAGCGGGATCATCGACGCGAGGACGAACACCGGGAGCAGCGAGGGGTCGAGCAGCCCGGCCACCGGGGCCACGACCAGCGCGAACCCCAGGCCGCTGGTCCCCTGGACGAACGCGGCGACGGCCACGACCAGGGCGAGGACCAGCACCGTCGCGGCGCTCACCGGACCGCGCTCGCGGCCCGCGCGGCCGTGGAGGTCGGGTGTGCCCGGGTCACCCCGGCCCGCGCGACCACCTCGTCGGCCAGCTCGGCCGCCCGGTCGAGGAACCCGAGGTCGTCCCAGCCGACGGCCCGGCCCCGCCACATCCGCAGCCGGCCGGCGGTGAACACGGCGGTGATCTGGTCGCGGTTCCCGCGCCGGACCAGCTCCCAGGGCAGGTCCCGGGAGGTCCGCATCTCCGGGCCGCCGACGTCGACCAGCAGGAAGTCGGCGGCGGCCCCGGCGGCGATCCGGCCGGTGAGCGCGCCGAGGCCGACGGCGTCCGCGCCGCCCGGGCCCCCGCGCTCCAGCCAGGACCAGCCCGCCCCGCAGGAGGAGTCCCCGCTGGCCAGGCCGTAGGCGAGGCGCTGGGCGAACTCGGCGGCGTCCGCGAGGCGGAAGGCGTCGCCGCGGGTGCCGTCCGTGCCCAGCCCGAAGCGGATCCCGCGTTCGGCCATGGTGGCGGCCGGGGCCACCGCGTTGCCCTTCCAGGCGCTGGCGACCGGGTTGTAGCTCACCGCGGCGCCCGTGTCGGCGAGCAGGGTGAGCTCGGCGGGGGTGACCAGGGTGGCGTGGGCGGCCAGCAACTGCGGTCCCAGTGCGCCGACTTCCCGCAGGTACTCCAGGGGGCGCAGCCCGTGCCGGACCAGGGAGCGCTCCACGGCGGCCAGGTGCTCGTTGACGTGGATCTGGACCACGGTGCCCGCTTCGGCGGCGAGCCGGGCGGTGTCCCGCAGGGTCCGCGCCGTGGCCGCCTCCGGGACGGAGAGCGCCAGCGAGGGGTGGACCAGCTCGGCGCCCTGGTACCGGGCGAGGTGCCGCTCGGCGGCGGCCAGGACGGCGGCGGCGTCGTCGCTCCCGCCGGCCCCCGCGGGGTCGGGGACGTCGTTGCAGACGAGCCCGAGGACGCAGCGGAGCCCCGTGTCGTGCGCGGCCGCGGCCACGGCACCGGCGTCCACCGGGGCCCGGGTGCCGGCCTCGGCGACGGTGGTGAACCCGCCCCGCAGTGCTTCGAGTGCCGACAACTTGGCCGCCGCGTAGGCGGATTCCTCGTCCAGGGCGCCCTCCAGGGGGACCCAGACGCGGCGGAAGATCTCGGAGGGCTCACCGAAGGCCAGGGCCGAGCCGAAGCTCTGCGTCAGGTGGTGGTGCGCGTCGACGAACCCCGGCATCAGCAGGTGCCCGGGCAGCCGGACCGGGTTCAGCAGGGGGTGCTCGCGCTCCAGCACGGCGGCCGGTCCCACGGCCCGGAAGGCGGCGCCGTCGACGACGGCCGCGTACCCCTCGCGCAGCCCTTCGGGGGTCAGCACGAGGTCCGGGGACAGGAGGCGGGGTCCGCCGGCCGGGTGGCGGAGGTCGGGCAGGGGGCCGGCGGTGGTGCGGTGTCTCATCGGCAGGGTGCTCGTCGGCAGGGTGCTCATCTCGTCCTTCGCGTACGGGTCACGCATGGGGCAGGGGGGCGGGGGCGCCGGCGTCGGCGGGGGACAGGGCGGGGCCGGCGGCGCCGCGGGAGAGCCGCGGCCGCACGTGGTGGAACAGGACGTTGAGCACCGCGGCGGTGAACGCGCCCACGGCCACGCCGCTTTCGAGGAGGATCCGGGCGCCGGAGGGCAGGCCCGCGTAGACCCCGGGGACGAGGATCGGCAGCAGGCCCAGGGCGATGGCGACGGCGCAGACGAACGCGTGCGAGTGCCGGTCCAGTTCGGCCTTCCCGAGCATCTGCACGCCGAGCACGGTGATCACGGCGAAGACCACCATGGCCGTGCCGCCGACCACGGCGGACGGGATGACGCTGATGGCGCGGATGACGGGCGCGAGGAAGCCGACGGCGATGAGGACCAGGCCGGCGGCCGCGGTGACGAAGCGGCTGCGCACCCCGGTGACCCGGACGATGCCGATGTTCTCGCCGCTGGTGACCATCAGCGGCAGCCCGAGGAAGCCGGCCAGGACGGACACCAGGGCGTCCCCGCGCACGGTCCGCGGGACGGCGGTGCGCGGGTCGATCTCCTTGCCGACGGTCTCCGCGTTGATCACGGTCTGCCCGGTGGCCTCGGCCATGGACGCCAGGGCGTACAGCATCAGCGGCAGCGCGGCGACCAGGTGGAACTCGGGCGTGCCGAACGGCATCGGCTGCGGGGCGCTCAGGATCCCGCCGTCGGTGACCCCGCCGAAGTCGATCCGTCCGAGCGCGAACGCCAGCGCGCTGCCGGCGATCAGCCCCAGCATTACGGCGAGTTGCCGCAGGACACCGGTGAACAGCCAGTACAGGGCCACGGTGAAGCCGATCGTGGCCAGGCCGAGGCCCAGGTTCACCGGGTCGGCGAAGCCCGGCCGGCCGGGCCGCCCGGTGACGAGCAGCGCGCCCACCTTCACCAGGTTCACCCCGACGATGACGATCATCGTGCCGATGACCAGGGCGGGGAAGTACTTCAGCAGCCGGGAGAAGACCGGCAGGACCAGAAAGGTGAAGACCGCGCTGATGATCACCGCTCCGGTGGCGGTGCGCACGCCGTGCTCGTCGGCGATGGCCAGGAAGAGGATCAGCGGGGCCCCGCCGGGCAGCATGACGAAGGGCAGCCGGGGACCGAACTTCCACGGCCCCAGCGACTGGATCAGGGAGCCGATCCCGGACAGCACGAAGGCCGCCGAGAGCAGGTTCACCGTGAGCCGGGGGCCCAGGTGCAGGGTCGCGCTCATCAGGAAGATCGCCGAGACGGGGGTCGCCGCCATGACGAGGACGTGCTGGACGCCGAACAGGAAGGTCCGGCTCAGGGGGCGGGACTGGTCCACGGGGTGGGGGAGTGTGCGGGGACTGGACACGTTCGAGCTCCGTTCGGCTCGCTCCGGCTTCGGCCGCGCTTCGGCTCCGGGGAGCAGTCGAAGTCATCGGCCAAATCGATTTGGCCGCCAGTATGTGAGGGCTCTGAAGGCCCGTCAAGGGTTGCGGACGCATTGATTCCATCGCGGGCGGGACCGCTCCCGCCGCAGTCCCCGCCCGTGCCCGGCACGCCGCTTCCCCCGCCCGGAAGCACGGCCCGGGCGGGGGAAGCGGAATGCTCACGCCGGTCGCCGGCTCACCGCACCCGCTCCGCCGGAAGCGCCAGTTCCGCCGCCCCCCGGTCCACGGCCGGTCCGCTCCGGCGCACGCGCGCCCCCGGTTCCGGAAGCCGGGCCAGCCTGGCGCCGATCATCGATGCCGCGCGGCCCACGGCATCGCCCAGTGGCGGGATCACCTTCCCGTCCAGCGCGGTCACCGCCACCGCGGCCACCACCTGACCGGAAGCGGCGCGCACCGGAGCCGCCACGCACGACAGCGATTCCACACAGCTCTCGTGGTCGAACGCGAGCCCCCGCTCCCGGATCGCGGCCACCTCGCGCGCCCACGCGGCCGCCGTCCACCCCGCCGGCCGCCGCGGCACCGGCGCGGACGCCGCCAGGACCAACTCCGCCGCGCTGCCGGGCGGCAGGACCACCCCCGAACGCAGCGGGAAGACCTCGTCCACCTCGCCCCGCATGCCCCCGACGACGATGATGTGCCCCGCCTCGGGCACCGACAGGCTCAGGCTCACCCCGCCGGCCACCGCCGCGAGCTCCCGCAGCGGCTGGGCCGAAGCGGCCCGCAGCGCCCGCGCCGGATGCCAGGCCTGCCCCAGCCGGAACGTCCGCGGACCCAGCCGGTAACGCCCTTCGTGACTCTGCACCGCGCCCAGCGCCACCAACTGCCCCAGCAGCCGGTGGGCGGTGGCCTTCGGCAGCGCGGCGTCGCTCGCCAGCCGGGTCAGCCCGACCTCCTCGTCGTGCGCGAGCACTTCCATCAGAGCGAACGCGCCTTCCAGCACGCCGCGGCCCTCAGCGCCGGATCTGGCCATGAGGGTCCCCCTCTCATGCAGGGGGCCGTCGATCGGACGGCCCCCACAATTCCCCGTTCGGACCAGGTCAATTGGGGTGCCGGTATGGAATCCCCTCAGTCGCCGGTCCGTTGAATGGACCCGATCATTGCCCGCTCGCCGCGATCGCGCCAGTGTGTTGTCCGTCAAGGGACGGACCACCGAACCTCCGGCGGAGGCCAGGTGTTCCTCCACTCACAGCACACAGGGGAGGCACATATGAGCGCCATCAAGACGAGCGCCAAGCAGTTCAAGTACGTCATGGGTGCCATGACGTCGGTCTTCTTCTCGTACTGCTCCGTCAGCTGACGTAGAGCCGAAAAGAGGGGGTGGGGGCGGCTTCCGCCCCCACCCCCTCGCTACGCCCAAGGGAGGCATGAGTGCTGGAGACCGGTGTCCGGCAGATGCGGGTGGCGCTGTCCATGGTGTTCGGCCGGCGGCTGAGCGCACGGACCGTGGAGCGGCTGGTCGCCGACGCCCTCGCCACGCTCGAGGAGTTCGGCTCGCTGGGCGACGACGTCGACGAAATGGCCGACGGGCCGTTCGCCGACCCGGACGAGCGCCGGGAGCTGCAGAACCGCGCGCTCCAGCGGACCGTGCGCAACCTCGCCAAGCGCTCGCCCTTCTACCGCGAGCGGCTCGCCGGAGTGGACCTCGCGGGGCTGACCACCGAGACGCTCACCCGCATCCCGGTCACGCGCAAGGCCGACCTGATCGAACGCCCCGCCGACTTCCTGTGCAGCGCCCCGTACCTGGCGACGCAGACGACCGGCACCACCGGCCGCCCCGTCCAGATCTGGCTCTCCCGCTACGAGATGGAACTCTGGCCCGCGCTGATCGCGCTGTCCCTCGTCCTGCGCGGCGAACTCGGCCCCGGCGACCGGATGCAGATCAACCTCAGCTCCCGGGCGACGGCCGCCGTACAGGAGGACGTCGCGGTGTGCCGGCTCGCCAACGCCTCGTGCCACGTCGTGGGGCAGATCCCGCCGGACGAGTCCCTTGAGCACCTGCTCGGCCGGGGCGGCGCCCGGCCCACCATACTCACCGGAGCCCCCAGCTACCTGGGCCAGCTGGTGACCGCCGCACGCCGAAGCGGCTACGGCCCCGACGACTTCGGGCTGCGGGCGATCTACGGCGGCGGGGAGATGCTCTCGCGGAACCTGATGGACGCCCTGCGCGAGACGTTCGGGGCCGAGGTCGTCGGCGACGCCTTCGGCATGACCGAGCTGCTGCCCGTCGGCGGCCGTACCTGTAGCCGGCGCCACCTGCACATCGATCCCAACATGGGGTACGCCGAGGTGCTCGACCTGGAGACGGGCGAGCCCGCCGCACCCGGCCGGCTCGGCGAGCTGACGGTCACGCCGTACTACCCCTACCGGGAGTGCATGCCCGTCCTGCGGTACAACACCGGTGACGTGGTCCGCACCCTGGAGGAGGAACCGGACTGCGAACTGGCGGTGGTGCCCGCGGTCTCCTACATCCTCGGCAAGGCGGGACAGCTGCACCGCACCAGCGACGCCGTCGTGACCCCGCGCGAGATCGTGGAGGCGCTGGACGGCACCCCCGGGCTGCCGTTCCCGCTGCGCCACCGGGCCGCCGTCGGGGCCGACGGCCGGCTCCACGTGGAGGTCGCCGCCAAGGAGGTCACCGCCGCCGAAGTGACCGAGCGGCTGCGCGCCCAGGACATCGAGGCGGACGTCACGGTCCTGCCGCTCGACGACGAGGAGGCCGCGCGCCGCTTCCCCCTCCGTTGCGACCTGTTGGAGCACACTTTCACCCGGAGCCCCGCATGACGGTCATCTTCCAGCTCGCGGTCACCGGCGCCCTGGCGCTCGCGGTGTGCGCCGGAGCGGTCCACTACTTCCGTACCGTACGCGCGGCGAGGCCGCCGGTCGGCGTCTTCGACGGCCGCGACATCCTCGTGATGATGGGCTTCGTCCTGGCACTGCCGTACGTGTACCTCGCGCTGCCCGGCGCGGTCCTCCCGGTCGTGCTCGCCCTCGTCTTCGCGGGCGGGCTGTCCGTCGGCTACCAGCCCGTCATCCGCGGCGGACGGCTGCGCTGGGCGCTGATCGCCCTGTTGATCGCCGGCGTGTTCGTCGCCCACCAGGCCTTCGGCGAGCTCGCCGCGCCGTACTGGATCGCCAACAGCTGTGTCGTCGGCCTGGTCGTCGTCTCCGCCACCAACCTCAACGTGCAGGGCGGCATGCGGCTGAGGAACGTCGCCTGGTTCCTGCTCGCGCTCACCCTCTACGACGCGTTCTTCGCCTGGGTCGTCCCCCTGACCGAGGAACTGTCCGAGGCCGTCCAGGGCTACCCGTTCGCCCCCGCGGCCGGGCTGCGCATCGGCGACGACCTCGGCGCGGTGGTCGGCATGGGCGACCTGCTGGCGTACGCCCTCTTCACCACCACCGCCCACAAGGCGTACGGCAAGGCCGGGCTGTGGACCGGGCTCGCGCTGGTGCTGGTCTTCGGCGTCGTGGCACCCGTGGCCGCCGTGCAGGTCGCCGGCGCGGTCACCGGTCACGTCCCGGCCGTGATGCCCGCCCAGGTGTTCTTCGGCCCGGCCGCCTTCGTCGGCCACCTGTTCCTGCGCCGCCGCGGCCCGGAGCGGCGGATGGCGGAGATCGTTTTCGGCCGGGAACGGCTCGGGACCACCCGGCGGCGTCCGGCGGCCCACCCCGCGCAGGCCCCGGCCGCCGGCTGACCGGAACCGATCAGCGGCGGCTAGGGTAGCGCGATGATACGTGTACGGGACATGGAGACGGTCGACATCGACGCCGTCTCGGCGATCCGGGTCCGGGGGTGGCAGGCGGCCTACGCCGGCCTCGTCCCCCGGACCCACCTCGACGCGATGACGGTCGAGGACGACGCCGCCCGGCGGCGCGCGTGGTTCTCCCGGCCCGGCCGGACCACGCGGGACCTCGTGGCGGTCGGCGACCGCGGCCCGGTGGGCTGGCTCTGCCACGGCCGCCCCGGGGGCGAGGAGCCCGCCGGGACCGGCGAGGTGTACGCCCTGTACGCCGACCCCGACCTGATCGGCACCGGCATTGGCCGCGCCCTGCTGGACGAGGCCCACACCCGGATGCGCGAGCAGTGGTGCACCACGTCGGCCCTGTGGGTCCTCGACGGGAACGAACGGGCCCTGCGCTTCTACGAACGCGCCGGCTACCGGCCCGACGGCCGGACCCGGGACGACCCCTACGACGACGGAACCGTCCTCACCGAACTCCGCTACCGCCGCGATCTCCAGGCCCGCGGCAGTCGGTTTCCGGCCGGTTGAGAAGCCGCCGTCCGTGGCGGCGTCCGCCCGGACGCCCGGCGAGTGGCATCCTCGACGTATGGAGGACGAGGTCACGCCGCGGGGAGAGGGCACCGCGCCGGAGACGCTGGCCCTGGCCAAGGTGGTGGCCCGGCTGCGCGCCGAGGTCGAGGACCTGGAGGCGGGAGCCGCGCTGGCGGCCGTCCTCGAACGGGCCAAGGGCGTGCTCATGGCACAGGAGGGCCTGACCGCGAACGAGGCGTACGAACTCCTGCAGCGCCGGGCCGAGGAACACCGCCGCACCCTGACCGAGGAGTGCCGG
>NZ_JBHVUQ010000265.1:0-8314 GCF_042884105.1 Streptomyces sp. NPDC058157 | reverse complement strand
GCGGGCGCGGGCTCCGGCCCTGCCGCCGGGGCCGGGCCGGGATCGGCGGGCCCAGGTGCCGGCGTCGGCCCGCTTCCGGGGGCGGCGGACACGGGCGCGCCGTCCCCCGCCTTCCGCCCGGCCAGGGCCACCGCCGGGGCGGAGCCCGGGGAGGGGGTGCGGGCGGCGCTGGGTGCGCTGGCGCTGCGGGTGGCGCCGGGGAGCGCCGCGACCGCCACCGACGCCCTGGGCAGCACCCACCTGGCCGCCTACGCGGTGGGCGGCGGGCAGGTGCTGGTCCTGGCCACCCCGGGGCGGGCCCCTGGGGACCACACCATCGCCTCGGTCGGCGCCGTGCTGCTGACCCTGCTCACCGCGAGCGGCCCGGCCGGGGCGGAGGCGGCCGCGCTGACCCGCCTCCTGCTGGACGGCGACCCGGACGCCGCCCTCACCCCGGGCCCCTGGTACGCCGTCGCCGCCCGGGGCGGCGGCGACCCGCGGGCCCTCGCGGCGGCGCTGGGCACCGTGCTGCTGGACCCGCGCGGGGACGGCGCACGCCTCCTCACCGACCGGGAGCCCGGCCCACAGCCGGGGTGGCGGCTCGGGGTCAGCGCCCCGGCCGCGCCGGGCGGGCTGCGCACGGCGGGCGCGGAGGCCCGCCGGGCCCTGGAACGCGCCGAGGCGGCCCGGACCCCGCTGGCCCGGCACGCCGACCCCGGCGTCACGGGCCTGGTCGGCGAGGCGGAGGCCCGCGCCCACGCAGAAGCCCTCCTCGGCCCCCTCTCCCCCGCCCTCCGCGAGACCCTGCGGGCCTGGCTGGCCCACCACGGCAGCTGGGACCGCTCGGCGGCGGCGCTGGGGGTCCACCGGAACACGGTCCGCCAGCGCATCGCCCGCTGCGCGGCCCTGCTGGGCGGCGCCGACCTGGACGACGCGGACACCCGGATGGAGCTGTGGTTCGCCCTGCGGTGGCTCAGTCCAGCACCGGATCGGCCATCCGGGCCCCTCGGCTGACGGCGATCCGGTGCACGTCCCGCAGCGACTCGGCCATGCGGCGGCCGAGGTAGCGCAGCTGGGCGGCGGTGGCGCCGTAGTCGCCGAGCATGTCGTCGGCGTGGCCGAGGAGTTCGACGGCCATGCCGAGCTGGACGCGCTCCATGTCGTCCGCCACGCGGGAGAGGTAGCCCTGCCCGTTCTCGGCGACGAGGAAGCAGGGCTGCCCGTCCCCCGTGACCCACGGCAGCAGCCGCCCTTGATCGTGCGCCATTCCCGATCCCTTCGTCTCGTCGTGTAGCGATCTGCTCACACAGTGAGACGGCCGGGAGTAGGCTCGCCAGGGCAAGCCGCGTGACTTCGACCCCGTCACAGGGGAGTTGACGATGAGCAACATCTACGGGGACTGGCTGAAGGCCCAGCGGAAGGCGGCGGGCCTGACGCAGCAGCAGCTGGCCGACGACGCCCTGATGACCCGGACCCACATCGCCCACATCGAGGCCGGTCGCCGGACCCCGTCCCGGGAGGACGCGGTACGGCTGGACCGGGCGCTGGGGACGGGCGATGTGCTGCGGAGTTTCCTGCCGCAGGAGGACGTGGCCGTCGCCGACTACTTCGAGGCAGCGCGGCAGCTGGAGAAACAAGCAACGGAGATCCGCGAGTTCGCCATCTCGTTCGTGCCGGGGATCCTCCAGACGGAGGCATATATGCGCGCCGTGCTCAGCACGGCGTTCCCTCCGTGGAGCGACGAAGAGTGTGACCGGATCGTCGTCACACGGCTGGAGCGCGCAGAGATCCTCAGGAACCCGGCCACGCCCGTAGTGTGGATGCTGCTCGACGAGGCAGTGCTACGCCGCCCGATCGGCGGACCGAATGTCATGGCCGAGCAGTTGATGCACATCGTGCACCTTGCCGAGTCACAGCGCATCCGACTGCATGTGCTCCCGTTTTCCGCGGGATCTCACCCACTTGGGCAGGCCATGCTGACTCTCATGCGGTTCGCAGACCAGCCGCCTGCCGGTTACACGGAGGCGATCTACTCGGCCAAATTGCATGACAGCCCTCACGTTGTCGAACGCATGCACGCAGCCTACGATTTCGCACTAGGCGATGCATTGCCCCGCAAGGAATCCGTTGCCTTCCTGCGGGCAACAGCGAAGGAATACGAACACCATGAGTGAGCACGTCCTCCCAGACGCGTCCACAATGCCCGGCTGGCGCAAGTCGTCGTACAGCGGCAGCAACGCGGACAGCTGCCTCGAGGTCCTCGACGGCCACCCCACCGCCGTCCCCGTCCGGGACTCCAAGGACCCGGCCGGTCCCGCCCTGCTGATCCCCGCCGCCGCCTGGGTCTCCTTCGTGGACTCCCTCAAGCAGGGTCCCGGCGCCGCGTTGTAGGACAGCGGGGGAAGTCACGCGCCGCTCGGTACACCCGCGTTCGCGAGGATGTCGCGTGCCGGCAGCACCGTGCTCTGGGCGGCGGTCAGGCCGGTGGCCGCCAAGTGGGCGTCCACGATCCGAAGGCCGGCCGCGTACCCGGCGAAGTCGGGCAGTCCGACGGGCTGCAGCCCCATGCGCCGTGCGGTGGCGTCGCCGTAGACGTAGGCGGGCAGGTTCTGCATCCCGGCCACGTCCACCCCGGCCGCGACCTTCTCGCAGACGTCGTGCAGTCGCGGACCGGACAGCGCCGTCGCCCAGGGGCCCATGGCGGGCTCGCCCGCCAGTTCCCGTACGAACGCTTCGGCCAGCCCCTCGGCCACGACCTGTTCGCCGACCGTGACCGTCATCGGGTTCCAGACCACGTTGGCGTAGCGCACGTTGTGGTGGAGCTCGTGCGCGGCGGCGTATCCGATCTTCTCCAGGCTGGTCTCGGTGGGCCACATCGTCAGGTGGATCGCCCCGGGGATACCGCCCATACCGAGGTAGCCGGCGTTGCGCACCGTCAGCAGGTCGTCATCGGGGTCGCCGAGCACCAGCACGACGTGCACGGTCTCGGCGCTCTCGGCTCCGGGCAGCGCGCCGCTCAACCGCTCCCATGCCGTGGCGAGGCAGTCCTCGATCCGGTCCCACACCCCCGCGTCCCGCATCCGGCGCAGGGCCGTCAGGTAGCGCGGGTCCTCGCGGTCGGTCCGGAAGCCGCTGCCCGTCCGGTGCATCCGGACCACGTCCACGCCGACCGTGGACATCACGCCGTGCAGAGGGCCGAGCAGGTCCCGCAGCGCGTCGGGCCGCTCCTCCAGCGGGCGCCGCAGGAGATCGAGCATGGAGGAGGCCGTGTCATGAACGATGATCTTCATGACCTGGGACCGTAGGACCTCACGCTACGGGAGGGGCAAGTCAGGCGGACGGCGTCAGCGTGCACCGGCCGTCCTCGCAGGTGCGCTCCAGGCGGCCCCGGGAGAGCGTCTGCGCCAGCCCGACCGCCCAGCACATCGGGCAGCCGCGCAGGGCGAGCAGGCCAACGGGCAGCAGGGCCAGGCTGACCGGCCACGCGTACGGGAGGAGTACGACGGCCAGGGCCAGCGAGCCGAAGCCCAGCGCCCCGCGCACGAGGTGCCTCGGCAGGGAGGCGCTGGCGAAGTCGCGGCCGTCAGTCTTCGTCACGGGCATCGGGTCCTCCGGATCCGGGTGGGGTGAGGAGCGCGTGCCGGACCGCGGCGCGCGCCCGGTGGAGGCGGGACTTCATCGCCGCCGTGGTGAGGCCCAGTGCGTCGGCGACCACGCGTCCGCCGAGGCCCTGGACGTCCCGCATGATCAGCACCCGCCGCTGGTCGGGCGGGAGGGCCGCGACCGCCGCCGCGATCCGGCCCGCCTCCAGGCGGCGCAGCGCCTCCTCCTCGGCCGAGTCCACGGCGCCGGCCGGGACCGGGGGGCGCTCCCGGTCGCGGACGACGGCGCGGGCGCGGCGCAGGCACTCGTTGCGGACGATGCGGAACATCCACGAGGCCAGGGCGCCGGAGGCCCGCAGCATGCCGATCTTGCGGTAGAGGATGATCAGCGCCTCCTGCGCGGCGTCCTCGGCGTCCTCCGGGGTCGCGCAGAGGGAGTGGGCGAAGCGCCGTACGTTCGGGTGGGAGCCCGAGACCAGCGCGGCGATCGAGGCCGTGTCGCCGCGCTGGGCCCCGGTGACCAGCTGCTCGCCGGGCCAGGACGTGTCAGCCACGCGCGCCGCGCCCGCGCTTCAGGACGAACACGCACGTGCAGAGCAGCACCGCGCCCGCTGCGATGGCGATTCCGATGATCATGGCGACCTCCAGGTGGTCCGTTCCGTTCCGTACCGGCGTCCGTCGCGCGGTACGGGGATAAGAGGCACCGGCCCACGGAAAGGATTCAGCACCGGGCGGCCGAGTCTGGACAGGATCGACAACCCGCCGGTAACTTAGGTATGAGCAAGCGCTTAGACATAAGCGGCGGACCGCCGCGACGAAGGGAGCCGGCCGTGCGCCGTACGGTGTTCAACGAGGACCACGAGGCGTTCCGCGAGACCCTCCGCGCCTTCATCGAGGCCGAGGTCGTCCCCGTCTACGACGAGTGGTTCCAGGCCGGCCAGGCGCCGCGCGAGTTCTACTACCAGCTCGGCGAGCTGGGCGTCTTCGGCATCAACGTCCCCGAGGAGTTCGGCGGCGCGGGCCTGGACACCCACAAGTTCGAGGCCGTCCTGTACGAGGAGACCTCCCGCGCGGGCGTGAACTTCGGCGGTTCCGGCGTGCACGTGCTGCTCGCCCTGCCCTACATCAAGATGCTCGCCACCGACGAGCAGAAGAAGCGCTTCCTGCCGAAGTTCGTCTCCGGCGAGGAGATGTGGGCCCTCGCGATGACCGAGCCGGGCACCGGTTCGGACGTGGCGGGCATGAAGACCACCGCCAAGCTCTCCGAGGACGGCACGCACTACGTCCTCAACGGCTCCAAGACCTTCATCACCGGTGGCGTCCACGCCGACCGCGTGATCGTCTGCGCCCGCACCTCCGCCCCGAGCGAGGACGACCGCCGCTTCGGCATCTCCCTGTTCGCCGTGGACACCAAGTCCGAGGGCTACTCGATCGGCCGCAAGCTCGACAAGCTCGGCCTGAAGACCTCCGACACCGCCGAGCTGGCCTTCGTCGACGTCAAGGTCCCGGTCGAGGACCTCATGGGCGAGGAGGGCAAGGGCTTCTACTACCTGGGCCACAACCTCGCCTCCGAGCGCTGGGGCATCGCCTTCGGCGCGTACGCCCAGGCCGCCGCGGCCGTCCGGTTCGCCCAGCAGTACGTCACGGACCGCACGGTCTTCGGCAAGCCGGTCGCGCACTTCCAGAACACCAAGTTCGAGCTGGCCGCCTGCCAGGCCGAGGTGGACGCGGCCCAGGCCGTCGCCGACCGCGCGCTGGAGGCCCTGGACGCGGGCGAGCTGACCCCGGCCGAGGCCGCCTCCGCCAAGCTGTTCTGCACCGAGGTCGCGCACCGCGTGATCGACCGCTGCCTCCAGCTGCACGGCGGCTACGGCTACATGAACGAGTACCCGATCGCCCGCCTGTACGCGGACAACCGCGTCAACCGCATCTACGGCGGCACCAGCGAGATCATGAAGTCGATCATCGCCAAGTCGATGGGTCTGTAAGTCCCGTTGAACGAGTCGCTCAGCGGTCTCCTCGACCTGCTCGACCTGGAGCAGATCGAGGAGAACATCTTCCGCGGGACCAGCCGTCCTTCGCTGGTCCCGCGCGTCTTCGGCGGACAGGTCGCGGCCCAGGCGCTGGTCGCGGCCGGCCGCACCGTGCCCGGGGACCGTACGGCGCACTCGCTGCACTCGTACTTCCTGCGCACGGGTGACCCGGGCGCCCCCATCGTCTACACCGTCGACCGGATCCGCGACGGGCGCTCCTTCACCACGCGCCGGGTCGTCGCGGTGCAGCACGGGCAGCCGATCTTCCACCTCTCGGCCTCCTTCCAGGTGTACGAGGAGGGGCTGGACCACCAGATCCGCATGCCCGACGCACCCGATCCGGAGACCCTGCCGACGGCCGCCGAGGCCCTGCCCGCCTACCGGGACCTGTTCCGGGACCCGGGCACGGTGGAGCGGCTGCTGGAGGCGCGCGGCGCGGTGGACCTGCGGTACGCGACGACCCCGCCCTGGGGGTCGATCGGCGAGCCGGTGGAGCCGCGCTCGCAGGTGTGGTTCCGCACCGCCGGCAAGCTGGACAGCGCCGACCCGCTGCTGCACACCTGCCTGGCCACGTACGTCTCGGACATGACCCTGCTGGACTCGGTGCTGCTGGCGCACGGGCGCGGCGGCTGGGCGGTGGGCGACGTGGTCGGGGCCTCCCTGGACCACGCGATGTGGTTCCACCGGCCGCTGCGGGCGGACGAGTGGCTCCTGTACGACCAGGACTCCCCCACCTCGCACGGCGGCCGGGGCCTGGGCCAGGCTCGCATCTGGACCCAGGACGGCCGGCTGGCCGCCACCGTCATCCAGGAGGGCGTGGTCCGCGTACCGCGAGGGTGACGGCAGCCGCCACGGCCGCGAGGGTCGCGGCCGCGAGCACGGCCAGGCCGGGGTTGACGTAGCCGGGCACCATGTCGTGGTGGGCGTTGCACGTGCTCGACAGCGGCAGGAACGACTCCCTGGCCTCCCCCGGCACGTACCCGGCGCCCTGGAAGAACTCGCAGGTCTTGTCCCTGCGGAGGCCTCCTCCGAGGACGTGGAAGAGGCCCCAGGCGTAGAGCGCGCAGGTGGCGAGGAGCAGCGTCACGGACGCCCGCGCCCAGCGGGTCACGCCCGTCGCGCGGACCACGGTGCGGATCCGCACCGCGAAGACGACCAGCAGGATCAGGCCGACGATGATGATCATGCGATCACCGTACGGCCGCTGCCGCGCGCGACTCCCCGCTACCCCTTCGGGCGGGCCTTGAGCTTGGCCCAGACCGTCTCCAGCGCGTCGATGTCCCCGTCGTCCAGCAGGTCGTCGAAGACCTCGGCGAGGGCCTCGCGGCGGGTGGCGTCGGCCTCCGCGAAGAGTCGGCGGCCCGCGTCGGTGAGGGCGATGCCGACCGAGCGGGCGTCGGTCGGGGACGGTATCCGCTCGATGAGCCCGCGGGCCCGGAGCGAGTCGGCGACGCGCGAGACCTGGCTGCGGCTGAGCAGGGTCCGCGCGCCCAGCTCCGAGGGGGCGACCGGCTCCCGCTGCACGCTCAGCCACAGCATCACCTCGAACCACGACAACGGCAGGTCGTGGCGGCGGGTGAGCGCCTGGTCGACCCGGGCGGTGAGGGTGGTTCCGGCCCAGACCAGCCCGTAGAACGCGTGGTCGCGGGGGGTGAGGCCGTCCAAGTTCAGGTTCGCGTGCGCCATGGGGCCAGGGTACCGGGTTGCGTGCACACGCACACATCGTTAATGTGTGTGTGCACGCACAAAACCAGGGAGGCTTTCCATGAGCACCGAGACCACCGCCAAGACCGTCCTCATCACCGGCACCTCCTCCGGCATCGGGCTCGCCGCCGCGGTGGCGGCGGCACAGGCCGGCTGGCACACCGTCGCCACCATGCGCGACACCACCCGCTCCGACGCCCTGCTGAAGGCCGCCGCCGAGGCCGGCGTCGACGGCCTGGTCCAGGTCAAGCGGCTGGACGTGACCGACGCGGACTCCGTCGCCGCCTGCGTGGCCGAGGTCGTCGCCGAACACGGCCACCTCGACGCCGTCGTGAACAACGCGGGTGCCGGCTTCGTCGGCACCGTCGAGCAGCACGGGATGGAGCAGGTGCGCTCCGTGATGGAGGTCAACTTCTTCGGCGTCGTCGAGCTCACCCGGGCCGCACTCCCCCACCTGCGCGCCTCCGGCGGCCGGGTCATCACCGTCACGAGCGTCGGCGGGGTGGTCGGCCAGCCGTTCAACGAGTCCTACTGCGCGGCCAAGTTCGCCGTCGAGGGCTTCATGGAGTCCCTCGCGCCGGTCGCCGCGGCCGCGGGCGTCCAGGTGTCGGTCGTGGAACCGGGCGCCGTCTCCAGCGAGTTCGTCAACAACGTCGGGCTCGACATCCCGGCCCTGCTCGGCCAGGCCGGCCCGTACGCCCCGCAGCTCCAGGGCTACATCGACCACGCCATGCGGTCCTTCGGCAGCGACACCGCGCAGACCCCGGAGCAGGCGGCGGCGCCGGTCGTCGAGGCCCTGACCGCCGAGAAGATGCCGTTCCGGATCCAGACCTCCGACTGGGCGCGCACCTTCGTCGGCATGAAGCTCGCCGACCTGGACGGCTCGGCCGTCCAGACGGAGATGGGCGCCTGGCTCCGCTAGCCCGCCGGGCCGCCAGGCCGCCAGGCCGCCGGGCCGCCAGGCCGCCAGGCCGCCAGGCCGCCAGGCCGCCGGGC
>NZ_JBHVUQ010000264.1:0-8320 GCF_042884105.1 Streptomyces sp. NPDC058157 | reverse complement strand
GCTCCAGCCGGGCCCGCAGCACCTCCGCCCCGGCCCCGGGGTCCAGCACCGCCCCGCGCAGCCCCAGCCGCCACAGCGCCAGCAGCACCGCCAGCGCCCGCGGCCCCGGCCGCACCGCCACCCCGACGGTGTCCCCGGCCCGCAGCCCGCGCGCGTGCAGGGCGGCGGCGAACGCGTCGGCCAGCTCGACGAGTTCACCCCCGGTGGCACGTACCCGGGTGGCCCCGCCCCGGGAGGCGGTGAGCACGGCCGGCCGCTCGGGCCGGGCGCGCAGCGCGTGTTCCAGTCGGTCCAGCATCAGCGGGGGTCGTCCGTTCCGTGCGTGCCGCTGCCCTGGTCCAGGTACCAGCGGGCGGTTCCGGCGAGCCCGTAGGCGCGCAGCCGCCGGGTGGAGTTCTCCACGACCATGCCCCGGCAGCGGGAGATCCGGTCGGTGTGGCGGCGGACCGCGTTCAGGAACAGCCGGTCCGTGGGGGAGGGCCGCCGCGGCATCCCGCCCACCGCCAGGTACAGCTCGGCGGTGATCGCCATGTTGTTCCCCGCGTGCATCCGGTACGGGGCCCGGTAGCCGTGGCGTCGCGCGTGCCGCGGCCGCAGCCGCCCGAACAGCGCGGCCAGCCCCACCAGTGCGGTGAACGCCGCCCGGCCCAGCGGTCCGTGCTCGTCGCGCCGCGCCGTGATCCGCCCGCACACCAGCCCCGGCCGCGCCAGCAGCGCGGCCCGCGCCGCCCCCGCCCAGCCGGGCCCCGGCAGGCAGTCGGCGTCCGTCCGGGCCAGCAGGGCCGCACCGCGCGCGATGGCGTACCGGAAGCCGGTGTCCACCGCCGAGCCGACCCCCTTCTCCGGCTCCTCGATCACCTCCACCGGGAACGGCGCACCGGCCGCGAACTCCCGCGCGAGGGCGCCCGTTCCGTCCGCCGAGGCGTTGTCGACGACCAGCAGGGTGAAGTCCCGGTCCCGCTGCGCGGCCAGCGCCCGCAGCGTCCCGCCGAGCCGTGCCTCCTCCTGGTGCGCGGGCACCACCACCCACAACCGCGCGCCGCCGCTCACGACTTCTCCCAGACCATCGTCATGATGCTGATCCCGCCGCCCAGCCCGACGAACAACACCCGGTCGCCCGAATGCAGTTCATCGAACGTCCGGTCCAGCTGCACGCCGATGCTCGCGCTCGCCACGTTGCCCAGCTCGGGCACCGTCACCACCAGCTTGTCCCGCGGCACCCCGGTCAGCTCGGCGAACCGCTCCAGGTAGGGCACCGTCACCTGGTGCACCAGCACCTTCGCGAACCCGTCCCAGCCCGTCCCGGCGCGGTGCAGCGTCCGGTCGACGACGGCGGTGCCCGCCTTCTCGAAGACCCCGCGCAGCTCGTGCCCGTCCCCCCGGAAGTAGGTGTACGAGTCCCCGCGCGGGTGCCGCGACCCGCCGCCCGGGATACCGCCGACCTCCCAGTGCTCGGAGTACGTCTCGCCGTCCACGTCCAGGATCCCGCCGCGCTCCACCGGTTCGAGGACGACGGCCGCGCCCGCGTCGCCGAAGGTGTAGCCGGCGAAGGTGCCGCGGAACTCCGCCAGGTCGGCGGGGTCCCTCCGCACCGCGCGGCTCGGGGTCTCCCCGGTGACGACGAGCGCCCGGCGGGCGCGGCCGGCGAGGATCATGCCGCGGGCGAGGTCGATGCCGTTGACGAAGCTGTTGCAGGCGTTCGTGACGTCGAGGGCGTGTGCCCGCGAGCCGAGTTCCGCCTGCACGATGTGCGCGGTGGCGGGCTCGACCAGGTCCCGCGAGGCGGAGGCGAAGACCAGCAGGTCCACGTCGAGCGGGTCCAGCCCGGCCGCGTCCAGCGCGCGGCGGGCGGCGCCCACCGCGAGGGTGGACGCGTACACCCCCTCGGCCGCGACCCGCCGCGAGACGATCCCGGTGGCGAGGGTCAGCAGCCGGTCGGGCAGCGCGAGGCCGCTGCGCCGGGTGACCTCCCGCTGGAGGTCGTCGGAGGACAGCACGTCCTCGGGCAACAGGGCGCCGACGGCGGTGATCCCGACGCGGGGTTGCGGCTCGCATGGCTGTATGGGCATGCCTCCACGATGGCGGCGGGGCGGCCGCCCGGCCTGAGTACGGATGCTCAGATCCCTTGCGGGGGTGCTGAGTAGGGCCCCGGTACGCCACCTCAGGTGAGGAGGCCCCGCCCCACCCTTCACCCGCACGTGCGCTCCGCGCCCGTCGCCTCAAACGCCGGCGGGGCTCTTTACAGCCCCGCCGGCGTTTGAGGCGCGGGGTCTGGGGCGGAGCCCCTGGAGACGGAGAAAGGGCGGGGCGGGGAGACCGGCTCCGCGCAGCGGACCCGCACCCCGGCTCAGCCCGCCGGCGGTGCGCCGAAGCGTTTCCGCAGGCGGGCCACGATGCCGGGCCCGGGCCGGCGGGGGGCGTCCGGCTCGGCGCCGGGATCGCCGGAGAGCCGCTCCGGGACGGCCCCGGGGTCCACCGGCGGCTGCCCGCCGTCCGCCAGGGGTGTGTCCGCGCGGGTGCGGAGCCGGGTGCGCAGGTCCGGGGGAAGGTCCTCCCCGGCGTGGCGCAGGAGTTCCGCCGCCAGTCGCGGGGCGTCCCGGTCGCCGGGCGCGGCTTCGGCGGCCGCCCGGGCCAGGAGGGGCCAGGTCCCCGCGCGGCCGTGGACCGGGGCGCCGGTCGTGGCCAGGAGGAGGAGGGCCTCCACCGGGGTCGGGGGCGCCCCGTCCCACACCAGGCGCATTCCGGTCCGCAGGACCAGCGGCTCCGCGTACGGGGAGACCCCGGCCTCCCGCAGCAGGGTGTCCAGGGCGACGACCGCGTCGCCCCCCGGCCGCCCCAGCGCGCACATGCGCAGGTGCGGCAGCGCCTCCGCCGCGCCCAGCCGGAGCCCGGTCCGGGCGAACAGCCGCGCCCCGGCGGCCGGATCGCCCGCCGCGAGGGCGTCCAGCCGGTCGAGTACGAGGGCCCGCAGCGCCGGCAGCTGCGCCAGCGCGGCCCGTATCTCCTCCCCGTACGTCCCCTCCGGGTCCGCGAGCAGGCCCCGCGCCAGCTTCCCGGCCGCCTGCGGCAGCAGCCCCGCGGTGTCCGCGCCGAGGGCGGTGGCCGCCGGCAACAGCCCGGCCTGCGCCGCCGGTTCGGCATCCGGGTCGGCCAGCGCCGCCCGCAGCTCCGGCTCCAGCTCCGCCGCGAGCGCGTCCCGCGTCCCCGCGTCCAGGGCCGCCAGCAGCCGCTGCGACGCGGCCGCCTCCGCCGCCCCGCGCGGCTCCCCGCCCGGCCGCACCAGCACCCCGGCCAGCGCGTGCAGCCGTACGTCGTCCAGCGCGTCCGGACGCCCCGCCGCCCAGTCGGCGGCCGCCGCCCGGGCCGCCGAGCCCAGCGGGACACCGGCGGCCAGCGCCAGCGCGGCCAGCGGGCCCGCCCCGTAGGGCTCCCCGGGCAGCCGGCGCACCTCCGCGAACAGCTCGGGCCGCCCGGCCCGCCAGAGCGCGGCGGCCGTGCGTGCCCACAGCGCCGCCGGACCGGTCGGCGCCTCGGGGGCGGCCCCGCGGCCGGCCTCGTACACCCGGTGCCGCCGTCCCCCGCCGGCCGGCAGGGGGGCGTCCTGCGGCAGCACCCCGACCAGCTGCTGGGGGGCGGACAGCGGACGCCGCGTGTACGTGGTGAAGCTCAGCCGATGCCCGCGCGCGTGCGGCAGCACCCCGCACGCCAGCATGACCCAGCGGGCCACGTCCGCGGGGTCCGCCTCCACCAGCACGACCCGCGGCGCGCCCGGCTCCTCGACGACCCGGCGCACGTCGTCGAAGAACGCGGCGAGCCACGCCCCCCGGGCCGCGACGAACTCCGCCATGGCGGCCCGGTCGTACGGTCCCGGCGGCGGTATCCGCTCGAGCGCCGGCGGCGGCCCGTCCGCCGGGGTCCGCTCCCGCCACCCCGCCGAACCCCAGGCGGTGACCGGGAGCGCGCCCGCGGCCTCCGCGGGGAGGAGGACGGCGTGCGCGTGGAACCCGGTGGCGGTGCGCCCGGCCCGGGCCAGCAGCCGGCTGCCGTCCGGCAGCAGGCTCAGGCTCAGTGCCTCGGGGCGATCGGGGCCCGGCGGCGGGTCGTACGCCAGGAGCGGCTCCGCCTCGCGCAGCAGCGCCTCGGGCACCCCGGGCGTCACCGCGGCGAAGCCCGGACCGCCCTCGTAATGGAACTGCGGAAGGCTCACGCGTCCCCCTCCGTCCCGCGGACCCCTCGTACTGACGCCCCGTCAGGGTCTGTTGCGGAAAGCCCGCTTGCCCGTACCGTCGTTCCCCGAACCGTCCTTCGAACCGTTCCCGGAACCGTTCCGCCCCCGGAGCGCACGGTATGACCGGCCCCGTTCCCCGTCATGCCCCGCGCCCCCCTGCCGTGTGTGGGAGGTCATTCCACCAGATGCGCGGGCCGTTCGGGAGTTCCGCCACCGGCGGCTTCCGTTCGCCCGCTGTACGGCCCGACGTCAGACAGGCATCTCCGTCCGGTACCCCGGGGCCGCTGTCCTTGGGGCGCCCGACTCCCCCCTCCACCCCCAGAGGTCGTCACACCATGGCTGAACTGAACCGACGCAGGTTCCTCCAGATCGCCGGCGGCACCGCCGCCGCCGCGATGCTGAACGAGAGCATCGCCCGCGCCGCCTCCATACCGGCGCAGGGCAGCACCGGAACCATCCAGGACATCGAGCACATCGTCGTCCTCATGCAGGAGAACCGGTCCTTCGACCAGTACTTCGGCTCGATGAAGGGCGTCCGCGGCTTCGGGGACCCGCGGCCCGTGCTCCAGGACAACGGAAAGTCGGTCTTCTACCAGTCCAACGGGACGAAGGACATCCTGCCCTTCCACCCGCAGGTCAACGACCTCGGCATGCAGTTCGTCGAGGGCCTCAACCACGACTGGGCCGGCGGCCACCAGGCCTACAACAACGGCAAGTACGACAAGTGGGTGCCCGCCAAGACGACCACGACGATGGCGTACATGACGCGGGACGACATCCCCTTCCACTACGCCCTCGCCGACGCCTTCACCGTGTGCGACGCCTACCACTGCTCCTTCATCGGCGCCACCGACCCCAACCGCTACTACATGTGGACGGGCCACACCGGCAACGACGGCACCGGCGGCGGCCCCGTCCTCGGCAACCAGGAGGCGGGCTACGGCTGGAAGACCTACCCGGAGCGCCTGGAGGCGGCCGGGGTCTCCTGGAAGATCTACCAGGACATCGGCGACGGCCTGAACGCCGCCGGCGGCTGGGGCTGGATCGGCGACGCCTTCCGCGGCAACTACGGCGACAACTCGCTCCTGTACTTCAACAGTTACCGCAACGCCCAGCCCGGGGACGCCCTGTACGAGAAGGCGCGTACGGGCACCAACGCCAAGGCGGGCGAGGGCTACTTCGACAAGCTGCGCGCGGACGTCGTGAACGGCACCCTGCCGCAGGTCTCCTGGATCGCCGCCCCCGAGGCCTTCAGCGAGCACCCGAACTGGCCGGTCAACTTCGGCGCCTGGTACATCTCCCAGGTCCTCGACGCGCTGACCGCCAACCCGGCGGTGTGGGCGAAGACGGCGTTCTTCATCACCTACGACGAGAACGACGGCTTCTTCGACCACGTCGTGCCCCCGTACCCGCCGGCCTCCTCCGCCTGGGGCCTGTCCACCGCCGACGTGACCCGCGACCTGTACACCGGGGGCGTCTCCGGCTACGCGGCCGGACCCTACGGCCTGGGCCCGCGCGTCCCGATGATCGTGGTCTCCCCCTGGAGCAAGGGCGGCTACGTCTGCTCCGAGACCTTCGACCACACCTCGGTGATCCGGTTCATGGAGAAGCGGTTCGGGGTGCAGGAGCCCAACATCTCGCCCTGGCGCCGGGCCGTCTGCGGCGACCTGACCTCGGCCTTCGACTTCACCCAGGCCGACGCCACCCCGGCGGCCCTGCCCTCCACGAGCGCCTACGTCCCGGCGGACCACAACGCGCACCCCTCCTACCACCCGGTCCCGCCGGCCACGGGCACCCTGCCCAAGCAGGAGGCCGGCTCCAAGCCGACCCGTGCCCTGGGCTACAGCCCGTACGTGGACGGCGCGCGCACCGTCTCCACCGGCAAGTTCACGCTGACCTTCGCCTCCGGCCCGAAGCTCGGCGCCCACTTCCACAGCACCTCCGGCAACCGCACGGACGGCCCCTGGCCCTACTCGGTCGAGGCGGGCAAGACGATCTCGGACACCTGGAGCACCAACAGCTCCACCGGCAACAAGATCGACCTCACGGTCTGGGGCCCCAACGGCTTCCTGCGCACCTGGAAGGGCCCGGCGAAGAAGGCCGGCCCCGAGGTCACGGCCCGCCACGCGGACGCCACCGGCAACCTGACCCTGACCATGACCAACGGCGGCACCACCGCGGTCAACCTCACGGTCACCAACGCCTACGGCGGCGCCGCGCAGACCTTCAAGGTCAACCCGGGCGCCACCGTCCCGTACACCGTCGACCTGCGCGCCTCGGGCCGCTGGTACGACGTGACGGTGGTCTCCGACGCGGACACCACCTTCCTGCGCCGCTTCGCGGGCCACGTCGAGACGGGCGCCACGGGCGTCTCGGACCCGGCGATCAAGACCGTCTGATCCGGTCGTCCGGGGTGCGCAGCAGCCGCCGTTCCAGGACCGGCAGGTCCCCGGGGCGGTGGCTGCGCGCGTGCCGCAGCAGCCGGTCCCGGGCGGTGTCGGGGACGCGGCGGCGCTTGGGGTGGCGGGTGGTGAACCCCTCGCTCGCGAAGAACCGCACGGCACCCTCCAGCCCGGCCCGGTCCGTCTCCCGCACCGCCCAGGCCAGTTCCTCCGTCGCCACCCCGGCAAGCAGCCGCGCGGGGGCCAGCTCGGCGAGCAGCGAGGCCGCGTCGCGGGGCTCCTCCCGTACGGCGCCCAGCCAGCCGAACGCCAGCGCGGGCGGCACGCCCCGCGGCGGCTCCGGGTCCTCGGCCCCGGCGGCCAGGGCCTCGGCGTACTCCCGCACCGCCGCGGGCGCGGCAGCCACCCACCGGGCGCGGTGCCGGGCCGGGATCCCCTCGGGGGAGAGCGGGTCGAGGAGCCGGTTCGAAGCGGGCGTGGGGTGCGTGACGCCGGTGCCGTCGCCGCACGTGCAGAACGCGACGTCGGGGTCGGCCAGTTCCCGGCCGAACCGGACGACGGCCCGGTAGGCGCGGATCTCGGCCGGGTCGTTGATCTCGTAGCTCTTGGGGTGGTGGGGGTGACGGGCGCCGTCGGCCCGTGAGAAGGCCCCGATCACCAGCGGGCCGGGGCGAGGTTCGCGATGCACGGTGTGATCGTAGGCCCGGTGGGCAGAACGAACGGCGTCGGTTCCCACGTCACCGGCACCGTCACCGTCACCGAGGGAGAACGCATGGCCATCGCCCACCGTAGGATCGGCACCGGTCCCGTCCGCGTCATCGTGCTGCACGACTGGTTCGGGACCTCGGCCAACTGGGGCTCCGTGCTCGACTACCTGGACCCCGAAGGGTTCTCGTACGCCTTCCTCGACTACCGCGGCTACGGCGCGCGCCGCGACGTCCCCGGCCGCCACACCCTCCCCGAGATCGCCGACGACGTCCTCGAACTCGCCGACGAACTCGGCTGGGACACCTTCTCCCTGCTCGGCCACTCCATGGGCGGCAAGGCCGTCCAGCAGGTCCTGGTCCGCGCCCCCGAGCGGATCGAGAAGCTGATCGGGCTCTGTCCCGTCCCGGCCGCCCCCTACGAGATGGACGACGCCACCCACACCCTCTTCTACGGCGCCGCCGAGGACCCCGCCAAGCGCCGAGCCATCCTCGACCTCGTGACCGGGCACCGCGCGAGCCGCCACTGGCTGGACCGGATGGTCGCCCACTCCCTGGAGGTCTCCCGCCCCGAGGCCTTCGCCGGCTACCTCGCCGACTGGCAGCCCCGCGACCTGTCCTCCGCCGTCAAGGGCAACACCGTCCCGGTCCTCGTCCTCGTCGGGGAGTACGACCTCGCCCTGACGGCCGATGTGATGCGCGCCACCTGGCAGGTCTGGTACCCGGACTGCACCGTCGTCACGATCCCCGGCGCCGGCCACTACCCGCCCCACGAGACCCCCGTGGCCTTCGTCACGGAGGTGGAGGCCTTCCTCCGCGGATGACCGCACCCCGAGAACGCCCGTAGGGGGTACGAGGCGGACCTCGTACCCCCTACGGGAACGGAAGGGTGAGTGACGGGACTCGAACCCGCGGCCACCTGGACCACAACCAGGTGCTCTACCAACTGAGCTACACCCACCACGAAGGGCGGCGGACCACCCGTT
>NZ_JBHVUQ010000263.1:0-8333 GCF_042884105.1 Streptomyces sp. NPDC058157 | reverse complement strand
GGGCGTGCGTCTGCGTATATTCGTTGATTCACGCCTAGACTGGAAAGTGGGCGTGACGAAGCTTTGCAGGGACATCGTATCGCGCAGGGAGCGAAATTGTCAAACATGGAATTCCAGAGCGAGCAGCAATTCGTCGACATGCTCTACGCGCGCCTCGAAGCCCTGCGGGACAAGGCCGAACGCGCCGTCCAGGGCGCCCTCGCCGAGAGCGGCAACGGATTCCAGGCCCGCCTCGAACGCGATGTGATGGTCGCCGAACAGTCCGGGCTGCTTTCCGCCCTGAACGCCGCCGAGCACGGCCTTTGTTTCGGCCGCCTCGAGTTCTCCGACGGCCGCGACCACCACATCGGCCGGATCGGAATCAGACGGGACGACAGCGAACGCACCCCGCTCGTCCTCGACTGGCGCGCCGACGTCGCCCGCCCCTTCTACCTCGCGACCGGCCACGTCCCCATGGGCCTGCGCCGCAGGCGCCACATCACCACCCGGGGCCGGGAGGTCACCGCCCTCCACGACGAGATCCTCGACCTCGCCGACACCGAGCGCACCGGCTACGAGGGCGCCGACGCCGACGCCGTGCTCCTCGCCGCGCTCGACGCCGCCCGCACCGGCCGCATGCACGACATCGTGCAGACCATCCAGGCCGAGCAGGACCGCATCATCCGCTCCCCCCACCAGGGCGTCCTGGTCGTCGAGGGCGGCCCCGGCACCGGCAAGACCGCCGTCGCCCTGCACCGCGCCGCCTACCTCCTCTACGCCCAGCGCGAGCTCCTCGGCAAGCGCGGGGTGCTCATCGTCGGCCCCAACCCCGCCTTCCTCGGCTACATCGGGGAGGTCCTGCCCTCCCTCGGTGAGACCGGAGTGCTCCTCGCCGCCCCCGGCGACCTGTTCCCCGGGATCCACGCCACGGCCGCCGACCGCCCCGGCGCCGCCGAGGTCAAGGGCCGTGCCGCCATGGCCGAGGTGCTCGCCCGGGCCGTCGCCGACCGGCAGACCCTGCCCGAGGGCGTCCCCGCGGGCAGCGGCGAGGACAACGACCTCGTCCCCGAGCCCGCCCTGGAGATCGACCACGACGACTACGGCACGCTCCTGCTGGACCGCACCATGGCCCACGCCGCCCGCGACCGCGCCCGCGGCACCGGCCTGCCCCACAACCTGGCCCGCCCCTACTTCGCCTTCGCCGTCATCGACGCCCTCACCGAACAGCTCGCCGACCGGCTCGGCGCCGACCCCTACGGCGGCCCCAACCTCCTCGGCCCCGACGACGTCGCCCAGCTCGGCAAGGAGATCGCCACCAGCGCCGACGTGCACGCCGCCATCGACACCCTCTGGCCCCACCTGACCCCCCGGCAGCTGGTCTCCGACTTCCTCGCCGACCCCGCCCACCTGTCCGCCGGGGACGCCGCCCTGATCAGGCGCTCCACCGACGACTGGACCCCCGCCGACGTCCCGCTCCTCGACGAGGCCGCCGAACTCCTCGGCGTCGACGACACCGCCGAACGGGCCGCCGCCGAACGCGACAGGCTGGAGCGCGTCGCCTACGCGCAGGGCGTCCTCGACCTCTTCCTCGGCTCGGAGTCCTACGAGTTCGAGGACACGGAGAAGGAGTACCTCGCCGCCCACGACGTCATCGACGCGGAGCGGATGGCCGAACGGCACGAGGAGGCCGACCACCGCACCACCGCCGAACGCGCCGCCGCCGACCGGACCTGGGCCTTCGGGCACGTCATCGTCGACGAGGCGCAGGAACTGTCCGAGATGGCCTGGCGGCTGCTGATGCGCCGCTGCCCCACCCGCTCCATGACCCTCGTCGGCGACCCGGCGCAGACCGGCGACGAGGCGGGCTGCGGCTCCTGGAAGCGGATCCTCGACCCGTACGTGGGCGACCGCTTCGAGCGCGTCCGGCTCGGCGTCAACTACCGCACCCCCGCCGAGATCATGGAGGTCGCCGCGGCCGTGCTGCGCCACCACCACCCCGGCTTCGAACCGCCCCGCTCGGTCCGCTCCACCGGTGTACGGCCCTGGGTGCGCGAGACCGGGGACCTGCCGGCCGCCGTCGCCGAGGGCGTACGCGAGACCGCCCCCGCCGAGGGGCGGCTCGCGGTCATCGCCCCGCGCGCCCTGCACCCCGAGCTGGCCGCGGCCCTGCCCGGCGTACGGGCGGGGGAGGAGCCCGACCTCACCCGGCCCGTGGTCCTCCTCGACCCGCGCCAGGCCAAGGGCCTGGAATTCGACACGGTGATCGTGGCCGAACCCGGGCTGTTCCCGCCGAGCGACCTCTACGTCGCCCTCACCCGGGCGACCCAGCACCTGGGCGTCGTCCACACGGGGAGCCTCCCGGACGGGCTCGCGGACCGCACCGGCTGACCGTCGAGGACCGGCCATCCGCCGTGGGCGAGTGGCCGGATTCGCCTGGGCGCCGGGGGAGTTCGCCGTCGTACTGTGGCGAGATGCCTGTATCGGACATCGTTCCCCTCAGCCCGGACTTCGACGCCGACCCCCACTCCTTCTTCGCGAAGCTGCGCGCGGCGGGGCCGGTCCACCTGATCAGCGACCCGAACACCCGCCTGACCGAGCCGTACTGGCTCGTCGTCGGCTACGAGGAGGCGCGCGCCGCGCTGACGCACCCGGGCCTGCGCAAGGACTGGCACGCCACGGACATGTTCCCGGAGATCGAGCGCACCGCCGCCAACGCGAACATGCTCGAATCCGACCCGCCGCACCACACCCGGCTGCGCCGGCTGGTGGCCCGGGAGTTCACCGCCCGCCGGGTGGAGGCGCTGCGGCCGCGCGTCCAGCAGATCACCGACGAGCTGCTGGACGCGATGGCCGCCCGCCCCGAACGGTCGGCCGACCTGATCCGCGACCTGGCCTTCCCGCTGCCGATGACGGTCATCTGCGAGCTGCTCGGCGTCCCCGACCTCGACCGCGAGCGCTTCCGGGAGTGGTCCAACGACGTCGTCGCCCCCAAGCCCGGCACCCTTGACAACACCGCCCACCGGCAGCTCAGCGCCTACCTCGTGGACCTCGTCGCGGCCAAGGCCCAGTCCCCGGGGGACGACCTGCTCAGCGCGCTGATCCGCACCCGCGCCGAGGACGGCGACCAGCTCTCCCCCGACGAGCTGATCGGCATGGCCTTCCTGCTGCTGGTCGCCGGGCACGAGACCACCGTCAACCTGATCTCCAACGGCGTACGGGCCCTCCTCGACCACCCCGCCCAACTGGCCGACCTGCGCGCCGACTACGACGGGCTGCTGGGCGGGGCCGTGGAGGAGATGCTCCGCTACGACGGCCCCGTGCAGAACTCCACCTACCGCTACACCGCCGAGGACGTGGAGATCGGCGGGGTGGTCATTCCGGCCGGCCAGGCCGTCCTGGTCTCGCTGGCCGGCGCCGACCGCGACCCCGGGCGCTTCCCCGACGCCGACGTGTTCGACATCCACCGCCCCTCCGGCGGCCACCTCGCCTTCGGGCACGGCCTGCACTTCTGCATCGGCGCCCCGCTCGCCCGGATGGAGGGACGCATCGCCGTCCGGGGCCTGCTGGAACGCTTCCCGGACCTGGCGGTGGACCCCGCCGGAGGCCCGCTGGAGTGGCTCCCCGGGGCCCTGATGCACGGGGTGAGCCGCCTACCGGTCCGCTGGTAGCCGCTCCGTCAGGAACCCGCCCCCGCCCGGCCGGACCGGACCGGGCCGGGGCGGATCCCGGTCACCGCACGCGGTTTGGACTGCCCGCCGGATCCTCAATACGATCCGGCGATGATCACAAGAAAACGGCTGGCGGCCGGGGCCTTCGGCCTGTTCGTCGCCTTGAGCGCGGGACTCTTCCCGCAGACCGCCGCCGCTGCCGACGGGCCGGCCAAGGAGCCGCCCAAGGTCGAGCTCGTGCTCGACGTCAGCGGCTCCATGCGCGCCAACGACATCGACGGCCAGTCCCGCATGGCCGCGGCCAAGCAGGCCTTCAACGAGGTCCTCGACGCGGTTCCCGACGAAGTCCGCCTGGGGATAAGGACCCTGGGAGCCACCTACCCGGGCGA
Source organism: Streptomyces sp. NPDC058157 (assembly GCF_042884105.1). NCBI lineage: Bacteria > Bacillati > Actinomycetota > Actinomycetes > Kitasatosporales > Streptomycetaceae > Streptomyces > Streptomyces sp. NPDC058157. The sequence continues at coordinate 4,297 of NZ_JBHVUQ010000263.1, read as the reverse complement.
GGACCGGGCGCTCGGCTGCAAGGACACCAAGCAGCTCTACCCCGTCGGCACGGTCAACCGCACCGAGGCCAAGACCGCCGTCGCCACCCTCGCCCCCACCGGCTGGACCCCCATCGGACCGGCCCTCCAGGCCGCCGCCCAGGACCTGGACGGGGGCAACGCCACCCGCCGGATCGTGCTCATCACCGATGGCGAGGACACCTGCGCCCCGCTCGACCCCTGCGAAGTGGCCCGCGAGATCGCCGCCAAGGGCATCCACCTCGTCGTGGACACCCTCGGCCTCGTCCCCGACGCCAAGACCCGCTCCCAGCTGACCTGCATCGCCGAGGCCACCGGAGGCACCTACACCTCCGTCGCGCACACCGCCGAACTCTCCGGCAGGGTCAGACAACTCGTGACCCGGGCCGCCGACCCCGTCGTCACCCCCGTGGCCACCGAGGGAGCCAAGAGCTGTGAGAACGCCCCGGCCCTCAAGGCCGGCCTCTACAGCGACCGCGAGACCTTCGGCGAGCACCGCTGGTACAAGGTCGACGTCCGCCCCGGCCAGGAGCTGCGCGCCTCGGTGAGCATCGGCGCCGACCGGGCCGTCAACAACGACTACGGGATCCTGCTGCGCGCGACCACCGTCCACGGCCGGGAGATCGTCCGCGGCTCCGAGGCCGGCAACGGCCGCACCGACGTGATCTCCACCGGCCTGCGCTACCCGAAGGCCGGGGCGGACGGGGACGAGGCGGACAAGCCCGAGACCGTCTGCCTCCAGGTCAGCAACTCCTTCTCCGCCGGACCGGCCGTCAAGACCGCCCCCGGCATGCCCGTCGAGCTGACCGTCGACCTGGTCGACGGCCCCGACGAGGGCTCCGACATCGCCTCCTTCGGCCTCGGCCGCGGCTGGTGGCTCCTCGGCCTGCTGGTCCTCACCGGCCTGCTCGCCGGCCTGGTCTGGGGCTGGATCTCGCGCTGGCGCATCTCCGTCTGGAGGACCAACTGATGCGTACCGTACGCACCCTGGCCGCCGCCCTGCTCGCGGGCGCGGCCCTGCTGGGCCCGGCGGCCGCCGCCAGTGCCGCCCCGAGCCCCACGCCCAGCGCGGGCGGGGCCACCGGCAAGGACGGCAGCGCCCCGACCGAGGCCGGTACCGGTTTCCGCACCGCGGCCCTCTTCCGGCCCGGCCAGAAGGCCACCGCCGCGGCGTCCACCGGCGACTACCTGTACTGGGCGGTGCCCGCCGACAGCGGCCAGCGGCTCACCGTACGGGCCACCGTGACCCTGCCCGCGTCCGCGTCCCGGCACGGAGCGCAGACCTGGCAGCTCGACCTGTACGACGGCCTGCGCCGCCGCCAGCCCTGCACCTACGGCAACCAGCACGTGGCGGTGGCCAAGGAGGCCGCCACCGCGGAGCTCTCCTGCACCCTGCGCACGGTCCGCTCCGGGGCCGAGCCCTGGTCGGACGACCCGCTGCCGGGCAGCTACTACGTCCGCCTGACGGTCGTCGGCGTGCCCGAGGACGACCACGGCCTGCCGGTGAAGGCGCAGGTCGAGGCCGAGGCGAAGGACACCGGCGGGGCGCAGATGGTGGACTCCGCGCTGGGCGAGCCGCTGGTCCCGGGCATCGGGAGCGCCTCGGAGCAGCAGCGCGAGGCACGCGCCCCGGAGGGCGGCTGGTCGGGCGGCTGGTGGTCCGACCGCTGGCTGTGGACCGCCGCCGGCGGTGTGCTCGGAGCCCTCGCGGGCATCTACGGCTACACCCTGACCAGGGGTTCGGGCCGTCCCACCCGGCCGCAGGGCTGAACCGGCGCCGCACCGGTACCGCGTACCGGTGCGGCGCGCCCGCCGGGTGCCCCGGGCCGTGCCGGACGATCATCCGGCCACGGAGCGTGGGCTATGTTGGAGGGAGAGTGACGTGAGAAGGAGGCCGCCGGTGTCATCGGGGCAGCAGGCACGCGCGCAGGCGGCCGCGATCACGCCCGGCCAGAGCCCGCCCGCGGAGCGGGAGAAGCCGGCGGCGGACCGGCTCCTCGCGCTGTTCGACGGCCGAAGGCTCTCCCCGGGCCAGCGGCGGATCGCCCAGTACCTGATCGACCACCTCACCGAGGCGGCGTTCCTGTCCATCACCGAACTCGCCGAGCGCGTCGGGGTCAGCCAGCCTTCCGTGACCCGGTTCGCCGCCTCCCTGGGCTTCAGCGGCTATCCGGCCCTGCGCGAGGTGCTCCAGCCGATGGCGCTGAGCGCCGTCGCCGGGGGCACCGCCGACACCCGCGAGCAGATCCGCCACAACGAGCTCCAGGCCGCCGTCGACGCCGAGATCGAGAACCTCGAGAGCGTCCGGCGCCTGCTCGCCGACACCAACCGGGTGCTCGGCATCGGCCGCGAGCTGGCCCGTTCCGTCCCGCTGACCGTCCTGGGCCTGCGGATCTCCGTCTCCCTCGCCGAGTACTTCGCGTACGCGGCCCGCCGCATCCACCCCGACGTGCGGCTGGTGACCCGGGGCGGCAGCGTGGCCTACGACGCCCTGCTCCAGTCACGGGCGGCGGGCGGCAGCTGGGTGCTGGCCTTCGCCATGCCCCGGCACGCCAACGAGACCCTGGCCGCGCTGCGGGCGGCCCGCAGCACCGGGCTGCGCGTGGTCCTGATCACGGACCCGACGGTGGGCCCGCTGGTCGAGGAGGCCGACGTGGTGCTGACCGCCGGCACCGGCTCCCGACTGGTCTTCGACTCCTACGCGGCCCCCGGCATGCTCTCCGCGGCCCTGCTCCAGGCCATGGCGGACGCCGACCCCGAGCGGACCCAGGCCCGGCTCGAACAGTACGAGCAGGCCGCCGACCAGCACGGTTTCTTCCTGTAGGGATGATTTTCACCCCGTGTGCACCGGGGCTGAACCAGGGATATTCACCGCCCGGGTATGCATGAAATTTTTCATACCCTTGCTTACTCGACGGTATATATGTTTACTGACGCAGGCGCTCCGGATCCCATCGACGCCAAGGCGGACGTTCCCCGCGCCCGCCTCGAACAGACACCCAGTACGCCGAACCTCCTCACGGCGGGACCGGGTGTCGGGTCAGGGCAACACGGATCCCCGGAGGAGCGCCCCTGGCGGCCTCGGTCAACCCCTGGGCCGAGGCCGCCCCCCTCCGCAGTCTCTCGATCAGAGTTCCACACCCCTCGGAAGTGACGAGAATGCCCCAGACGGCCACCCTCACGCGCAGTCCGGACTGGCCCCTCCAGGTCAAGGCCCCCGGCACGCACGACTGGGAGCGCACCGCCACCCGCTGGCTGCGCGACCTCCTCCCGGCCCGCTACGGCAGCTACCTGACGCTGACCCGCCACCACGCCCTGCTCGGCCGGCACGTACAGCTCCAGCTCCAGCACGAGATGCGCGCGGTCCGCGTGGCCCTGCACACCAGCCGGGCCGAGCTGCCGACCATGGGCGTCGCCGAGTCGGTCATCGAGAACACCATCCGGATGTACGCCATCGAGCTCGAACAGCTCGGCCGGCTCTCCCGGGGCGCGCGCCTGGTCTCCGAGGCGCTGCTGCTGACGGCGGCCACCCCGGGCCAGCGCAGGCGCTGACCCGGGGCCCGCGGGCCCGTGGGCCGTCAGTTCTTGCAGAGGCCCCGCGCGTAGTCGTACGTCGCGGTCGCCTGCGAGTACTTCCACTGCGGCGCCAGCAGCGAGTCCGCCACCTGGCGCGCGGCCGCCGGGCTCTCGACGACGTAGCCGAAGTCCTGGAGCCAGGACGGGTACAGGTTCTTCGAACCGATGTAGAAGGCCGCGTCGTCCACCGAGACCAGCTTGTGGTGCTGGGCGTACGGCTTGCCGTCCGCCCACGTCGCCTTGTCCGAGGCCCGGAACGACGCCAGCTGCAGGTTCTGGCACATCGCGGCCTTCGACGCGCGCTCGTCACCGGTCAGCGCGGTCAGCCGGCCGCGCAGCGCGTCGCCCATCTCGTCGAGGGACTTGATCTGCGAGTAGCCGCCGCTGCCGACCGCCCCGCGGTTGGCCGGGTCGCTGACGACGATGCGCACCTTGACGCCGGCGGCCAGCTTCGCGGCCAGGGTGTCGTAGAGGCGGACGTCGTAGCGGGGCAGCGGCGGGCAGGTCGCGTGGAGGTCCTGCTGGGAGATCTCCACGTGGCTCTTGGCGCTGGCGACGAGCGCGCGCAGGGCGCTCTCCTCCGGGTTGACCGTGTCGTAGTCCCGGTCGGCGTTGGTGTAGTCGTGCACCCCGATGCCGCACTTGGTGTCGGACGCCGTCGGCAGGACCGGGTTGAAGGCCGAGACCGGGTCCCTGTCGCGGA
>NZ_JBHVUQ010000262.1:0-8354 GCF_042884105.1 Streptomyces sp. NPDC058157 | reverse complement strand
CGGGCCCCCGAGCCGGAGCCCGAGCCCGCCGCGCAGCCCGCGCCCCCGGCCGCGCCCCCGGCCGCGCCCCCGCCCGAGGCCGAGACCGCGGCGGGCGCCCCCGTACCGGCCGAGCCGGGCCACGAGCCGACGCGCATCGTGGACGTGCCCGAGGCCGGAGGGCGCTGATGGGCGCCGCCGACTCGCTGGGCGGCCGGCCCTCCGGGCTGCTGGGCAAGAAGATCGCCGGGTACCTGGTGGAGAGCGAGATCGGGCGCGGCGGCATGGCGGTCGTCTACCGGGCCCGCGACCTGCGGCTGGACCGGACGGTGGCGCTGAAGCTGCTGGCCCCCGAACTCGCCCGCAACGACACCTTCCGCAAGCGCTTCGCCCACGAGTCGAAGGTGGCCGCGGCCATCGACCACCCGCACATCGTGCCCGTCTTCGAGGCGGGGGAGACGGACGGGCTGCTCTACATCGCCATGCGGTTCGTCGCCGGGCAGGACCTGAGGGCGCTCCTCGACCGGACGGGTCCGCTGCCCGTGGAGACGGCCGCCCGGATCGCCGGGCAGGTCGCCTCCGCGCTCGACGCCGCCCACGACCACGACCTCGTCCACCGGGACGTCAAGCCCGGCAACATACTCGTCGCGGACGGCACGGACAGCGAACATCCCGAACACGTCTACCTCACGGACTTCGGACTGACCAAGAAGTCCCTGTCGCTCACCGGGTTCACCAGTGTCGGGCAGTTCGTCGGGACCCTGGACTACGTGGCGCCCGAGCAGATCGCCGGCAAGCCCGTGGACGGGCGCTGCGACGTGTACAGCCTGGGGTGCGTGGTCCACGAGATGCTCACCGGCGGGCCGCCGTTCCAGCGGGACGACGACATGGCCCTGCTGTGGGCCCACCAGTTCGACCCGCCGCCCGCGCCGTCCTCGCGGCGGCCGGAGCTCACGGCGGCGGTGGACGGGGTGCTGGCGAAGGCCCTGGCGAAGACGCCGGAGGACCGCTGGGGGAGCTGCCTGGAGTTCACCGGGGCGCTGCGCCGGGCGGGTTCGGCTCCGGCCGCCCCACCGGTGGCCGGAGCCGTCGCTGGAGCCGCCGCGGACGCCGGGGCCCTCGCGCAGGCCGCGGGACCGCCGCCCCCGCCTCCGCCGCCCCGGTGGGCGCTGCCGGTGTTCCGGGGCCGGGCCTGAGGCCGGTCGGGACCTGAGGCCGGTCGAAACCTGAGTCCGGTCGGGACCTCGGGCCGGGGGCCGGTCGGGGAGAGGGCGCTCACCGCTCCTGGCGGGCGGGGGAGGGTTCGTCCACGGGCCCGGGGTGGTGCAGCGGGCGGGCCAGGAAGGCGCCCAGGAAGCCGGCCACCGCGCCCCAGAGCAGGCCGAGTCCGGTCGTCCGCCACAGCGACGGGGTGAGCTCGATCCTGCCGCCCAGCCCCGAGTCGTCCCCGATGCCCAGCAGGGAGAGCCCGAACTGGGCCTGGACCCGGCCCAGCAGGCAGACCGTCAGCGTGGCCAGCGCGAGCGCCACGCCCAGGTGCAGCGCGTGCCGCCAGGCCCGCACCCCCGCCGGGGAGCGGACGGCGGCCAGCACGCCCGCGCCGAGCAACGCGACGGCGGCCACCGCGACCAGCCACCACGCCCGCCCGTCGTGCCGGGCCAGCGAGGACACGTCGAGGGTGGACAGGTCGGGCCCGCGCAGCACCCGGTCCAGCAGCTGCGGCACCGGCAGCCCGAACGGGCCCTCGGCCCGGCCCTGCCAGGCGCCGCCGAAGCCCAGGGTCAGGGCCAGCCAGGCCAGGTTCGGCAGGCCGAGCAGCAGCACGGCGAGGGTCCGCGTGGCGTGCCCCTGGGTGCAGGCCACCACCAAGCCGATCACCAGGGCGAGTGCCACGTAGCCGACGAGCAGCACGGCGGTGGCGAACGCGGCCGGGCGCACCGCCGTGTGGAAGCGCAGCAGACCGGCCGGCAGCGGGGCGCGCCGGGAGACCAGCAGGGCGATCAGCAACAGGCCCAGGATCCACAGCAGTCCGAACCCGAGGGTGGCGGGCAGGTCCGCCCGGAAGCCCACCGTCGGGGTGGTGTCGAGGACCTCGCCGAGGTCCGCCAGCGGGGAGTCGCCGTTCAGCAGCCGGAAGGTGTGGTCGGCGAACAGGGCGAAGAGGGCCAGCAGGACCAGCCACAGCACGGCCGGCAGGGCGGCCCGCGCGAGCAGTTCGCGCGGCCGGGCCACCGCACGGTGGCGCAGCGGGCGCAGGAACAGGTACCCGGTGGTCAGCGCGCCGGCCAGGCTCACCGACAGCGGCAGCACGGACAGGCTCGCGCCGGCGCCGCCCAGCAGCCCGGCACTGCCCGTGACGCCGACCTCGCCGCCCGCCGCCATCACGACGACGGCGGCGACCACATGGGGGAACGCGCCGCCCGGCAGATCGGCCGCGCCCGCGCAGGCGAGCCCGGCGGCGGCCACCACGGTCATCACCGCGAAGCCCGCCACGACGGCGGCGAGGGCCTCGCGCCACGCCCTCACGGAGGTGCTGCTCACCCTGCAACCGTGGCACTCCCGGCTTGCGGCCACCACTCGGCCCCCGCACACAATGACCCAAGGAGTGCCTGAAATCCGGCAGATGTCCGGAATTATCTCGTTCGGTGCTCGGGAAGAAGGGCCCGTGACCACTCAGCCGTCCGGTGGGCAGCAGCCCCCGTCCTCCTCTCAGCCCCCGTCCTCGGAACGGCCCACGGGTCCCCCTTCCGGCCCCCTCTCGGGCGGCGACCGGGGGTCCGTGCCGCCGCCGCCCGCACCCCCCGGAGGCTCCTCCGGCGGCGGGGGCGGGGAACCGCCCGGACGCCCCTGGTGGCGGTCCGTGCCGCGGATGGTCACGGCCGCCGTGGCGGTCGCGGCCGTCGCCGCCCTGGCCGTGGTGCTGACCCGGCCCGGCGGCGGATCCTCCGCGCAGGCCGGGGGCGAGGTGTTCCTCCAGCCGGCCGCCGCCTCCGGGCCGGACCCCTTCACCGACTCCACCACCGCGCGGCAGGCCACCGTGCCGCCCCAGAGCCCCGCGCCGCCCAGCCGGAGCGCGGCCACGGCCACCGCGACGGCCTCCGCCGCGACGGCCACGCGCAGCGTCAGCGGCTCCGCGCCCGGCCTCTACGGCGGCACGCGGGACGTCGCCAGCTGCGACGTGGAGAAGCAGATCGCGGCGCTGAACGGGCAGCCCGCCAAGAACGGCGCCTTCGCCTCCGCCCTCGGCATCGGACCGGCCGACGTGCCCGGCTACCTGCGCGGGCTCACCGCCGTACAGCTGCGGCTGGACACCCGGGTCACCAACCACGGCTTCCGCGACGGCGCCCCCACCGCCTACCAGGCGGTGCTCCAGGCGGGGACGGCCGTGCTGGTCGACGACCGCGGGGTGCCCAGGGTGCGGTGCTCCTGCGGGAACCCGCTGGGGCCGCCGGTGGCCCTGAAGGCCAACCCGAAGCGGAACGGGGAGCCGTGGGCCGCGTACCAGCCGTCGAAGGTGGTGGTCATCGCGCCGTCGGAGACTACCGTGAACGCCTTCGTCATCTACGACCACCAGGACCGCCGCTGGCTCGAACGCGGGCGCGGCGCCGCCCCTAAGCCCGACAGGCCGGTCCCGCCCCCGGCGGTGACCACCCCGGTGCCCACCGTGGGCCCGTCGACCGCCCCCGCCACGCCGACCGCACCGGTTGCCTCCTCCGCCCCGCCGACGGCCAAGCCCACCGGCCCGGCGACGGAGACCGCCACGGGGGCCCCGTCCACCGCCCCGCCGGCCACGCCGTCCGAGTCCGAGCCCCCCTCGGAGACGGCCACCGAGCCCTACCCGCCCGCCCCGGCCACGAGCCGGCCCGCGCCTGCCACGAGCCGGCCCGCCCCGGCCACACCCCCGCCCGCCCCGGCCACCCCCCGGCCGGCCTACCCCCCGGCGAACCCCTACTAGGGTTCCCGCACTCCACTCCACTCCACTCCGCGAACGGGCCCGGCCGCCCTCAGGCCGGGCCCGTACGACATGCGGCCTCAACCCCGTGCCGCTGCACGAGATCCAGAACCCGGGTCACCTGGATTCAGGACGGACTCAGGACGGGTCCGCGCAGACCGTGCCCGTCTCGTAGATGGTGCCGACGTCGTCCGGTTCGGGCAGCGCCGTCGGGAACTCCGTCGGGAGCCCGGTCGGTTCCTCCGCGTTCAGGACGGCCACCTCGACCGCCGCGCAGTAGCGGGTGCCCGGGCGGATCCCGGCGTCCAGCTTCTTGACGACGGTCTTGCCCACCCCGGGGACCTCGTCGGAGAGGATCACCCGCAGGGTCTCCCCGCCGCCCTCCGGGCGCAGGACGAGCACGTTGCTCTTGTCGTGGGGTTCGGTGTCGAGGAACGAGACCGTCACGTACGGGGCGTTCAGCTTCAGGCTCAGCAGCTTCGAAGCGGCCGAGGACGGCGTCGCGAGACCCACCGCCAGTCCGCACGCCAGCACCGTCCCGACCGAGGCCCGGTACTTCCAGCTCAGGCGCCTCATGGGAGCTTCCCTTCGCAGACAGAGGGGACGATCCGATCGTCTGCCCGGGCCCCGGCCCCGGCAAATCGCGGGCCCGCACCCCCCGCGGCGGGCGGGCGCGCTGCCGGGCGCGGGGAACAGTGAGACCCTGGCTGCATGGACCCGCGGGGACCGGCCCCGGCGGTCGACTGGCCCGCGCGGCCCGACCTGAGCCTCGCGCTCAACCGCATGGGCACCTTCGACTGGGACCTCGACGGCGGCCGCATGCACCTGGACGCCACCGCCCTCGAGGTCCTCGACCTGCCCCCGGAGCGGTTCGACGGCACCCCCGACGGGCTGCGCGCCCGGATCCTCCCGGCCGACGCCGACCGCCTCGACCACCGCGTCCGGCAGGCCCTGCACGACGGCCGCAGCCACTACGGCGCCTACTTCCGCATCCTGCGCCAGGACGGCGCCACCGCCTGGACCCACCTCCAGGGCCACGTCCTGCGCGACCCGGCCGGCCGCCCGCACCGGATCATCGGGATCGTCCGCGACGCCGCCCAGGACCCGGGGGAGCCCGGCGCGGCCGGGGAGCGCGACGAGGGCCGGCGCCGGATGACCGGCGTCGTCGAGCGGACCGCCGCGATCCTCGCGCACGCCCGCACCGTCAACGACGTCACCGACATCCTCAAGGACCCCGAGGGCCTCGGCCACCTCGGCGCCGTCAGCGTGATGCTCGGCGTCGTCGACGGCGGCCGGATCCACCTCGTCGCAGAGGGGCGGCTCGGCGCCTACGTGCCCGAGACCGAGTACACCCGCATAGACGCCCGGCTCCCGATGAGCGAAGCCGTCCGCACCCTCCGGGCCGTCCACCTCTCCTCGCGCGAGGAGTTCCGGACGCGCTACCCCGACCTGTGGCCGTACATCGAACCCCTCTCCGTCCGCAGCGGCGTCTACCTGCCCCTCATCGCCCAGGGCCGCCCCATCGGAGCGCTCGGGCTGCTCTACACCCGCGACGGGGACTTCACCGCCGAGGAACGCAACGTCCTGGTGGCGCTCGCCAGCGGCATCGCGCAGAGCCTCCAGCGGGCCATCCTCTTCGAACAGGAACACGACCTCGCCGAGGGGCTCCAGCGGGCCATGCTGCCCCGCCACATCCCGGAGGTGGCCGGCGCCCGGATCGCCGTACGGTACCGGGCGGCCCGGATCGGCCGGGACATCGGCGGCGACTGGTACGACGTCATCCCCCTCGGCGACGGCCGGGTCGGCGTGATGATCGGCGACGTCGAGGGCCACGACACCGACGCGGCGGCCGTCATGGGCCAGCTGCGCATCGTGCTGCGCGCCTACGTCCTGGAGGGCCACACCCCGGGGACGGCCATGGCCCGGGCCTCCGCCTTCCTGCGCGACCTCGCCACCGAACGCTTCGCCACCTGCACCTACGCCGAGGCCGACCTGAACACCGGCATGCTCCGCCTGGTCCGCGCCGGGCACCTCGACCCGGTGGTCCGGCGCGGCGACGGCAGCTGCCACCGGGTCCAGGTGGCGGGCGGCCTCCCGCTCGGCCTCCCGCCGCGCGAGCCCTCCGGCACCGGCTGCGGCTACCCCGTCACCAGCATCGAGCTGCACCCCGGCGACACCCTGCTGCTCTGCACCGACGGCCTGGTCGAACGGCCCGGCGGGGACCTGGAGACCGGTATGCGGGAGTTCATGGACGCGGCCTGCGAGGGCCCGGCCGACGTCGAGGAACTCGCCGACGCGCTCTGCGACCTGATCGGGGACGCCGGCGGCGGGGACGACATGGCCCTGCTCGTGCTGCGCCGCCGGGGCACCCCCGCCCCGCGCGGCGGCGGCCCGCTGCGCCAGCGCCTGGCCCCGGGCGACACCGAGGGCCCGGCCCTGGCCCGGCACCTGATCCGGGCGGCCGCGGCCGCCTGGGGCGCCCGGGAGCGGGCCGACGAGATCGAGCTGGCCGCCGACGAGCTGATGACCAACGCCCTCGTGCACACCGAAGGCGGCGGCCAGGTCGGCATGCGGCTGACCGCCGAGGGACGCATCCGGGTCGAGGTCGAGGACTCCAGCAGCGCCCTGCCGCGCCGCCGGGAGACCGACGACTGGGCGGTCTCGGGGCGCGGCCTGATGCTGGTCGACCGGCTCGCGGACGGCTGGGGGGTGGAACCCCGGGGGAGCGGGAAGTGCGTGTGGTGCGAGTTCGCCGTCCCGGCGGCGGCGGGGTAGGGCCGGGCGTCACACCCCGGCGTACATGCTCATGGCCCGGGTGTGCTGGAGGGCCGTCAGCCGGCGGACGAAGAGGACCGCGAGGACGGCCGCGGCGGCCGTGGTCAGGTCGGCGAAGGCGCCGGCGCCGGAGGCGATGCCCAGCGCCTCCGGGGTCTCGACCCGCTTGTAGAGCTGCTCCACGACGGCGTCGCAGAGCGTGGAGCCGACCCACACCAGCCACCAGGCGGTCACCGGCGCGGTGGACGCGCGCCGCGCGGAGCCGTCCTGATCCGGCCGGCCGGCGGCCCGCCAGGTCTCCTTCGCGATCCGGTACGGGAGGTAGAGGTTGCCGAACGGGACGAACCAGGCCCCGATGGCCCAGCCGCGCGACTGGCTGAAGCCGCCGGGGAGGAAGACCTGGCCGTTGGTGCGCACCCGGTGGAACCAGATGACGAACACGACGCCGGTCACCAGCAGCGACAGCATCTGGAAGGACGCCGCCACGTTCGAGAGGAGGCCGGACCCCGCCAGGGCGTCGTCCCGGACCGTGACGGGATCACCCGTCAGGACCCGCGTCAGGGACCAGGTGTAGACGCCCACGCCGGCCGAGAGGAGGTTCACCACCGCGCAGAGCGACAGCAGTACGGTCAGCGCCGTCCCCAGCCCCCGCGGGGAGCGCAGCACGGGGAGGTTCGGCAGCGGCAGCCGGTCGGGCAACGAGGACGGGGCCGATCCGGGCGAGCCGAAGGACATGACGAAGTACCCCCCACGGGAACGTCTGCGAAGAACGGTCGGGATGCGCGGCGGGGCCGGCCGAGCGGGGCCCCGGGCAACGGGGGTGAACCTATGTCAGCCCCGACCCCGGCGTCCACACGGGTGTACGAGGGGTACGAACGGCTGAATCCGCTGGTCCACGCGGTGCGCCCGGGATCCGATAGTCGTACAGTACGGCGATCCTGCCGGGGTGATGAGCCTCCGCCCGCTGCTGCCCGCCCTGTTGAGCACCGTCCTGCTCACCCCCGTCCCCGCGTACGCCGCCGCGGCCGGCGGTGGCGGCGACGGCATCGAGACCGCCCGGACCACCCGTCAGCTCGCCCCCGGGATCCGGCTGGAGTCCTACGACCGGCTGGAGGCAGACCGCTGGCTGCGGATCGACGAGCTGGTGGCCGACCTCGACCCGCGCGGCGGCGTACGGGCCGAATACCTGGGCGGCGCGGGCGGCCCGGTCACCCTCGGCGAGGCCGCCGCCCACCACCGGCCCGGAGCCGGGCGGCGCGTGGTCGCCGCAGTGAACGGCGACTTCTTCGACATCCGGGCCACCGGAGCCCCCCTCGGCCCCGGCATCGGCTCCGGACGGCTCCTGCACTCCGCCTCGGCCGGGCCCGGCGGGGGCGCCGCCGTCGGCTTCGGCCCGGATGGGGCCGGGCGCCTGCTGCGCCTCGGCCTGGAGGGGACGGTGACCCTGCCCGGCGGGCGGGCCCACCCCCTGGCCGGGTACAACGCCGCCAAGCCGCCCGCGGAGGGGTACGCCGTCTACACCGCCGACTGGGGCGGCAAGCGGCTCCCGGCCCTGGGACCCGGGCCGGCCGTCGGGCTGCGCGACGGCCGGGTGGAATCCACCGGCCCCGCCCCCGCGGCGCGGCCCGCCCCCGGCACCACCCTGCTC
>NZ_JBHVUQ010000261.1:5699-8379 GCF_042884105.1 Streptomyces sp. NPDC058157 | reverse complement strand
GCCTCCACGCTGTAGACGCAGTCGAACTCCCCGTCCCCGAACGGCATCTCCTCCGCGGCCCCGCGCACCAGCCGCAGCCGCTCGGGCCCCGGCTCCGCCAGCAGCCCGGCGGTGGCCCGCCGGGCCCGTTCCAGCTGCTGGGGGTGGATGTCCATACCGGTGACCCGGGCCGGGCCGTACTCCCCGACGGCCAGGGCGCAGCCCACGCCCAGCCCGCAGCCGACCTCCAGCAGCTCCCCGCCGCCGAGCGGGCCCGCCGTGTCGAGCACCCGCCGGTACAGGTCCTGCTGGCTGCGGATCCGGTCGTCCACCGACGGCGTGCCGTCGAGGTCCTCGGGCCGCCAGTAGCCGAAGTTGATGAAACCACCGGCGAACACGGGGACCGAGCTGAGGTCCGAGGGGCCGTACGTCTCCCGCACGGTCGCGCGCATGTCGTCGGGCCGGTCGGCTCGGGTCATGGGTACACCTCCGTGCCCAGTGTGACCGCACGGTGACGTCCTGTCGACGGTGCCCCGCGCGCCGCCGCGTAGGCTGGAGCCCGTCCTGCCGTCCGTCCCCGGGGAACCACCAGCACCATGCCGCACACCGGTCCGCAGTCCCTCGACCGCGCGCTGGCCCTCGTCGACGCGGTGGCCGCGGCGCCCGGCCCGGTCAGCGCCAAGGCGCTGGCCCGCCTCGCGGGCTGCTCCCTGTCCACCGCCTACCACCTCCTGGGTCCGCTCACCGAGCGCGGCTACCTGGTGCGCACGGCCCGCGGCTACGCGCTCGGGCCCGAGCTGCCCCGGCTCCACCGCAGCTTCCTGCACCAGCTGGCCCCGGCCCCGGGCATGCCCGAACTACTGGCCCGGCTGCGGCGGGCGACCGGCGGCGAGTCCTACTACACGGCCTACCGGGGCGGGGTGATCACCGTGGTGGACACCACCGCCCCGGTCACGGACACCGCGAACCCGTTCGCGCCCGGCCGGGAGACCCGCGCCCACGCCACCGCCCACGGCAAGGCCCTGCTGTCCCGGCTGACCCCGCGGGCGCGCCGGCGCTACCTCGACGAACACGGCATGGCCCGGCTGACCGCGGCGACCATCACGAGCGCCGACGCCATGGAGGCGGAGCTGCTGCGGGTCCGCGCGGCGGGCTTCGCGGTGTCGGTGGGGGAGGCGGACCCGGCGTGGACCTGCCTGGCGGTCGCGCTGCCGGCGGCCGGGGAGGAACGGGACACCGTGCACGCGCTGTCGGTGTCGGTGCCCACGGGGGAGTTCCGCCGCCGCCCGGAGGGCATCCGCGCCGCCCTCGCCGAGGCGGCCGCCGTCCGCCTCGGCTGAGGGGCTCGCCCACCGCCGCCCGGCCCGGATTCCGGCCCTGCCGGAATGGCGGGCGGCGGACGTGCGCGGGGCCCGTCCCGCGTGCCAGGCTGGCCGCATGATCTTCATCGCCGTCAGGTTCGACGTCCGCCCGGAGCACAGCGACAACTGGCTCACCCTCGTCGACGACTTCACCCGCGCCACCCGGTCCGAGCCGGGCAACCTCTTCTACGACTGGTCCCGCAGCGTGGACGACCCGAACAAGTACACCCTGCTGGAGGCGTTCACCGACGCCGAGGCGGGCGCCGCGCACGTCGCGTCGGAGCACTTCAAGGCCGGGATGGAGACGCTCGCCGGGGCCATCGCCACCACCCCGGAGATCATCCACGTCGAGGTCCCCGGCCAGGGCTGGAGCGCCATGGCCGAACTGTCGCCCCGCGACTGACCGGTACGAGATCGGGACGTCGCCGTCACGTCGCGGGGATGGACCCCGTGGCTCCGTGGCCGAAAACTGTCTGGGCAGGAGCAGGCCGACCCCAGGGGGGACAGTGCCATGAGCGACGGCAGAGGTGGACCGGACGTGCCCCGTCCGGAGAACGACGCGTCGGTCCCGTCCCACGGGACCACGCCGCACACCGGCGGAGGCTTCACCGACCCGACGCCGGGCGACCACGGCATCATCGTCCAGGGCGGCCGCACGGCGTCGGACTCCCGGGCGATCGGTCCGAAGCAGGACGACCCGCGGGCGATCGGTCCCAAGCAGGACGACCCCCGCTCGGTCCGCGAGGGCATCATCGTGCAGGGCGGGCGGACCGGGCACCCGGGCTCCAAGGCGCGGCAGAAGCGGGCCAAGAAGAAGACGAAGACCATGATGCTGGTCATCGGCGGCGTCATGGTCCTGGCCCTCGGCGGGTTCTTCGTGGGCCACCGGCTGGGCCACGACCCGGCCACCCTCCCACCCCAGGCGGCCGCCACGCCCACCGCCCGGGCCGACGCGTCCGGCGGCGCCCCTTCCGCCTCCACCGGCGCAGCCGCCCCGGCACCCGCCACCAGCCCCGGCTCCCCGGCCACCGAGGCCCCGGCTCCGCCCACACGGGCCGCCTCCGCCCCGCCCGCCCGGAGCGGCGAAAGCCCCGCGCCGGGCCGTTCGACACCGCAGGCGCCGCCGAAGCAGTCGAGCGAGCCCCCTCCGGCGGCCGAACCGGTGCTGTCGCTGCGTCCCACCGGCGTCAGGGAGTTCTGCGCGAACGGCGAATGGCCCGCCACCCTGGTCGTCCGCAACAGCGGCGGCGGGAAACTGACCTGGTCGCTCGGGCAGCTCCCCCCGGGGGTCACCGCCAGCCCCTCCGGCGGGTCCCTCGCCGCCGACGCCTCGCAGGTCG
>NZ_JBHVUQ010000261.1:0-5689 GCF_042884105.1 Streptomyces sp. NPDC058157 | reverse complement strand
GGTCGTCACCCTCGGCGGCCGGACCGAACAGCAGCCCCCGAACGGCCGGTTCACCATCGCATTCACCGGCAACGGCGGCACCGGCCAGGTGGCGGTCACCTGCGCCTGACAGGTGCCGCCGGCCCGCCGCCACGTCAGACCTCCGGGAGCACCTCCGGCACCCCGAGCACGGGGGCGATCGTCCGCCAGATCACCCTCCGGGCCGTGTCGAGGTCCACCCGGGGGTCACCGAGCATCAGCCGGATGCCCAGCCCGTCGCACAGGGCCAGCACCAGCGTGCCGACCCCGGCCACGTCGCAGTCGCGGAACTCCCCGGAGGCGATGCCCCGTTCCACCACCCCGCCGACCCACGCGTGCAACTGGTCGTACAGGTCGACCGCCAGGTGCCGGGCCGCCGCGTCGCGCTGGGCCCGTACCCACAGCTCCTGCCAGAGCTTCCAGTCCTGCCTCAGCTCCGCGTCCGTAGGCAGCATGCTCCGCAGGATCCGGGCCAGGGCGACCGGCGCCGGTTCCACCTCGCCCTCGGGGTCCTTCCCCGTCTGGGCGAAGGAGTGCGTCATCGCCTCGGCGAAAAGCTTCTCCCGGGTGTCGAAGTGGTAGTGGAGCAGGGCCTTCGAGACACCGGCGTGCTCGGCGACCTTGCGCATGCTGATGCTTTCGAACCCGATGTCCGCGATCACTTCGCACGCGGCCGTGAGGATCCGCTCACGTGTCTCGAGTGCGCGCTCGGCCTTGGTCACGTCGGCTGCTCCCCGTGTCGGCGCCCGTGGTCCGGGCCGGCTGGCCCGGCTGCCGTGGCGGGCACCCCACCATCCTCGCGCATCACGCCGCGCCGCCGTCAGCCCGTCGAGGGCATGCGCAGGACGCCCGTGCCGCGCTTGACGAGTTCGCCGGCGACGATCAGCCGCTGGATCTCGGAGGTGCCCTCCCAGATCCGGTCGACGCGCAGCTCGCGGTAGAGGCGTTCCACCGGGTACGAGCGGTCGTAGCCGCGGCCGCCGAAGACCTGCAGGCAGCGGTCGACGACCCGGCCGGAGGCCTCGCTCGCCGCCAGCTTGGCGATGGCGGCCTTCGCGTGGAGCGTCTTGCGGTCCGCCGTGCCCTCGTCCACCTCCCAGGCCACCTGATGGGTGTAGGCCCGGTTGACGGCGATGTCGACGGCGCAGTCCGCGAGCATGCCCTGCACGAGCTGGAAGTCGGCGATGGGCGAGCCGAACTGGCGGCGCTCGACCGCCCAGTCGCGGGCCAGCTCCAGGGCCCGCTCCGCCGCTCCGATGGTCCGCGCCGCGATCATCAGGCGTTCCTCCGTGAACCAGGAACGGGTGATGTCGTAGCCCTCGCCCACCGCGCCGAGCACCGCCGTGTCGGGGACGGACACCTCGGTGAAGGTGAACTCGGGGTGCTCGTAGACGAACGTGTGCATCCAGCGCGGTACCCGGGTCATCTCCACGCCCGCCGTGTCCTTGTCGACCAGGAACAGCGTCGGCGCGCGCTCCTCCCCGGCGGCCGCCAGCACGATCAGGAAGTCGGCGTGGTCGCCGACCGTGACGAACCACTTCTCGCCGTTCAGCACCCAGCCCCCGCCGGTCCGCGTGGCCGTCGTCCGCAGGCCCTGCGGGTCCGAGCCGGCCTCGGGCTCCGACACCGCGTAGCAGTCCCGGCGCTGCCCGCGGATCACGGGGACGAGGTAGCGCGCGCGCTGCTCGGGCGTGCAGTGCGACAGGGCGTTGGCCGGGCGCCACACCATGTCCCACAGCGCCCCGGTGAGCCGGCCGAGTTCCGCCTGGACGGTGACCTGCTCCAGGACGGTCAGGCCGGCGCCGCCCCACTCGGCCGGCATGTTGACGGCCTGGAGCCCGCTGTCGAGGACCGCGTCGCGGATCTCGGCGTGGGCGTGCGGCGGCAGGCCGTTGTTCTCCTCGCAGTCGGTCTCGTACTTCATGATGAACCCGGTGAGCGAGCGCGCCGCGTCCCGCAGTTCTTCCTGGCGGGCGGTCAGACGGAAGTCCATGGCTGTCCCTTGCTGTCGGTCCGGTGGCGTGGTGGTCGTCAGAAAGCGGAGGCGGAGGCGGAGGAGCTGGAGGCGGAGGCGGAGGGCAGGGCGAGGACCCGGGTGCCGCGCTTGATCAGCTCGTTGGCGACGATCAGCCGCTGGATCTCGGAGGTGCCCTCCCAGATCCGGTCGACGCGCAGCTCCCGGTACATCCGCTCGACGGGGTACGAGCGGTCGTAGCCGCGGCCGCCGAAGACCTGCACGCACCGGTCGATCACCCGGCCCGCGGCCTCGCTCGCCGCGAGCTTGGCGGTCGAGGCCTTCGCGTGGAGGGTCTTGGGGTCGGCGCCGGGCAGGCCCGCCTCCCAGGCGACCTGGTGGGTGTAGGCCCGGTTGACGGCGATGTCGACGGCGCAGTCCGCGAGCATGCCCTGGACGAGCTGGAACTCGGCGATCGGACGGCCGAACTGGCGGCGCCCGACGGCCCAGTCACGGGCCAGCTCCAGGGCCCGCTCGGCGGCGCCGACGGTGCGGGCGGCGATCATCAGCCGTTCGTCGGTGAACCACTCCTTGGTCAGCTCGTAGCCGTTGCCGACCCCGCCCAGCACGTCCTCGTCGGGGACGAACACGTCGGTGAAGGTGAACTCGGGGTGCCCGTTCACCGCGGAGTGCATGAACCGCGGGACCCGGGTCATCTCCACTCCGGGCGCCTCCTTGCCGACGAAGAACAGGGTCGGCGCCCGCTCGGGCCCGGCGTCCGCCTGCACCAGCAGGAAGTCGGCGATGTCGCCGCAGGTCACGAACCACTTCTCGCCGTTCAGCAGCCAGCCGCCGGCGGTCCGTACCGCGGTGCTCGTGCCCGAGCCGGGGTCGGAGCCCGCGTTCGGTTCGGTCACCGCGAACGCGTCGAAGCGCTCGCCCCGGATCACCGGCAGCAGGTACTTCTCCCGCTGGGCCCGCGTGCCGTGGGCCAGGACGTTCGCGGGCCGCCAGGGGATGTCCCAGAGGCAGTTGGTGACCTTGCCGAACTCCTCCTCGACGACGACCTGGTCCAGCAGGGACAGTCCGGCGCCGCCCCATTCGGCGGGCATGTTGATCGCGTAGACCCCGGCCTCGACGGCGGCGGCGGTGAGCTCGCGGACCGTGGCGGCGGGCAGGGGGCCGCCGGCCTCCTCCGACTGGTCCTCGTACCTCATGAGGAGCCGTGCGTAGGCGGCGGCCCGGGCCTTCAGGGCGGCCTGTTCGGGGGTGTAGCGGAAGTCCAAGGTGTCCTCCGGGGCGGGGTCGGGTGGTGGGCGGCTCAGGCCGTCGGTGCGTCGTCGGGGGCGGCCAGGACGGCCCGCGCGTCCAGGGCGAGGGCGCCGTCGGGCCGGACGAGGAGGGGGTTCACCTCCAGCTCCGCGATCTCGGGGTGCGCCGCCGCCACGGTGGTGACGCGTTCGACGACGGCGGCCGCCGCGGCCACGTCCAGCGCCGGCCGGCCGCGCACGCCGTCCAGCAGGGCGGCGCCGCGCAGCCCGCGCAGCAGGGCCTCGGCCCGCGCGGCCGGGACGGGGGCCAGGGCGAACGCGACGTCGTCCAGGGCCTCGGTGAGGACCCCGCCGAAGCCGACCAGGGCGACCGGCCCGAACCTCGGGTCCCGCTGGACGCCCACGATCAGCTCCACCCCGTCCGTGAGGTCGGCCATCGCCTCCACGGAATGGGCGGGCGCGCCGAGCCGGGTGCGCATCTCCCGGTACGCGCCGAGCAGCGCGGCCCGGTCCGCCAGCCGCAGGGCCACCCCGCCCGCGTCGGACTTGTGCAGCAGGTGCAGCGCCTTGAGCACGTACGGGCCGTCGAACTCCGCGGCCGCCGCGAGGAGTTCCTCCTCGTCGGTGACCTCGTACGCGGGCGGGAACGGCACCCCCGCGGCGGCGAGCAGCGCCCGCACCCCGTGGTAGCCGGGATCCCGCAGCGGCGCGGCGGGCTCCGGCAGCGCGGGGACGCCGCCGCCCCGGTCCCGGCGGCCGGTGACGACGGCCAGGGCCCGGGCGGCGTCCTCGGTCGCGGAGAACACCGGGACGCCCGCCTCCGCGAGGACCCGGCAGCTCGGGGAGTGCGGGTACATGGACTGCACGACGAGGGGTTTCGCCGTGGCCGCGAGGTGCGCCACGATCTCCTTGGCGGCCGCGCTCTCGCCCTCGGCCAGCACGCAGCCGCCCGCCGGACCGCCGCCCAGGCCGCCTTCGGCGACGGCGTAGCCGCCGAAGTAGCCGGTCATCAGCACGGCGTCGACCTCCTGCGAGGCGAGGAGCTCCCCGACCGTGTCGGCGTACGACATCGGCCGCCGCTCGCCCATCCCCGCCAGGTCGACCGGGTTGCCCACGGAGGACTGCTCCCACAGCACGGTCCGCAGTCGGTCCTGGGCCGGCCCGCCGAGTTCCGGAACCTCCAGCCCGGCGTCCTCGGCGGCGTCCGCGGCGACCGCCCCGTGGCCGCCGCCGTCGGTGAACACCGCGGTGCGGCGGCCCCGCGCACGGGCCCCCGAAGCGAGGGCCGCCAGGGCGACGGTCATCTCCCGCGGGGTGCCCACGCGTTCGACGCCCGCGTCGCGGCAGGCGGCGGCGACCACGTCGGCGGGGCTGGTGAGCGCCCCGGTGTGGGACCGGGCGCTGCGCGCGGAGGCCGCGCCCCGGCCGGCGGTGAGCAGCACCACGGGCTTGCCCGCGGCGGCGGCCGCCGCCGCGAAGGCCCGCCCGTCGCCGAAGTCCTCGGCGTACACGGCGATGGCGGTGGTGGCCTCGTGGCGGGCGCAGTCCGCGACCAGGTCGACGAGGGTGACGTCGGCCTGGTTGCCGAGGGAGACGAACCGGGAGAAGCCCAGGCCGAGCGGGGCGCCGCGGAGCTGGAGTTCGAGGGCGAGGTTGCCGCTCTGGCTGAGCAGGGCGACGCCTCCCGGGGCGAAGCGGTCCGAGGCGAGGTACAGCTCGGTGGTGTTGTCGGCGACGCCCAGGCAGTTGGGGCCGACCAGGACGGCCCCGGCGGCGCGGACCCGGGCGGCGACGGCCCGCTGCCGGGCGAGGCCGGCGGGTCCGGCCTCCGCGAAACCGGCGGTGATGGCGACGATCGCCCGCGCCCCGCAGGCCAGGGCCTCGTCGACGGAGTCCTCGAAGCCGTCGGCGGGCACGGCGAGCACCACCAGGTCGACGGGTTCGCCGACGGCGGTCAGGGAGGGGGCGGCGGCGCGGCCGAGGACGGTGCCGCCGCGCCGGTTCACCAGGTGCACGGGCCGGCGGGCGGGGGCGCGCAGGGCCTGGGAGGCCACCGCGTGCCCGTACTTGGCCGGGTCGTCGCTGGCGCCGACGACGGCGACGGAACGGGGGTCGAACAGGGCGGTCAGGTCACGGGCCACGTCATACCTCCACGCGCAGCGCGGAGTTGGGGCAGCTGTCGGCGCAGGCGCGGGCGGCCTCCTCGGCCCCGGCGGGCACGGAGACCCCGATGACCCGGGCGTAGCCCCATTCGTCGAGTTCGATCAGTTCGGGGGCGGGTTCCTGGCACAGCCCGTACCCCTGGCAGCGGGTGGCGTCCAGCAGGAGTTTCACGGCGTTCCTTTCAGTGCGGGCCGCGTGAGGCGGATCGGGGCGGGGGAAGGGGGAGCGGAGGGGCCGGGGCCGGCGGGTCCGGCCACTTCGGGCACGGCCACCTCGGGCACGG
>NZ_JBHVUQ010000260.1:0-8401 GCF_042884105.1 Streptomyces sp. NPDC058157 | reverse complement strand
CCGGGAGTCCGAGCTGCGGCTGCTGCTGGCGCGCGGCGGTTCACGCGCCGGCATCGTCGGCCGGCTCCTCGGCGAGGGCGCCGTCACCGTGCTCCCCGCGGCCGCGGCGGCCACCGCGCTCGCCGTCCTGGCGCTGCCCACGCCCCGGCTCGCGGCTTCGCTGACCAGCGCCGCCGCCGTCACCCTGCTCGCGCTGCTGGCCTTCCCGGTCCGGGCGGCCCTCCTGCTGTCCCCGCCCCGGCCGGCCGTGCGCTGGCGCAGGCCCGTCGCCGAACTGATGGTCCTGGCCGCCGCCGGGGCCGCCGTCTACGAGGTGCGCCGCCGCGGGGTCGCGCCCGTCGGCAGCGGGACGGACCCGCTGCTGATCGCCGCCCCGCTGCTGCTCGCCCTGTGCGGGGGGCTGCTGCTGGCCCGGCTGCTGCCGCTCGTCACCGGCGTGCTCGCCCGGGCGGCCGGCCGCAGCCGCGGGCTGGTCGGCTTCCTCGGGCTGGTGCGGGCCGCGCGGGGCCCGGGCGCCGCGGCACGCGGCCGGGGCGGGCCCTCCGTCCTGCCGCTGATCGCCCTGCTGCTGGCCGTCACCACCGGCGGCTTCGGAGCCGCGGTCCTGGCCTCCGTGGACACGGCCCGCCTCGCGGCCGCCCACCGGACGATCGGGGCCGACGCGGTGGTCTCCGCCGTCGGCGCCGGGTCCCTCCCGGACGCCCTGGTGGAGTCCGCGGCGCGGCTGCCGGGCGTACGGACGTCCGCGGCCGTGTGGAGCGACGACGACACCTTCGTCCAGGGCACCGCCGAGGGCCGTACGCGGGTCACCCTGGTCGTCGCCGAGCCCGCCGCGTACGCGGAACTCTCCCGGCGCCTGGGCTGCGGAGCCTACGACCCCGCCCTGCTGGGCGGCGGCGGCACGGGCTCCGCCGACGCCCCGGTGCCGGTGCTGTTCAGCGCGGCCCTGGCCCGCAAGGCCGGCCCGGGCACGTACGAGCTGCGGCCGGGCCCGGGCGGGGAGCTGCACGTACGCACCGCCGGAGTCCTCGACTGCACCCCCGCCCCGTCGGGCCCGGGCGGCGAGACCGTCATCCTGCCGGCCGGGCCCGCGACGGCCCTGATCCGCGGGGGAGTCCGGCCCGACCGGTGGTTCGCCCTCGGCCCCGTCGACGGGGACCGGCTGCGCGCCCTGACCCGGGCCGCCGGGCCCGCGCCGTCGGCGGCGCCCCCGGCCACCGCCCCGCCGCAGGCGCGGCCGGCCCCCGGGGCGAAGCCGGCCGACGAGCGGTACCTGGTGCGCACCAGCGCCGAGTACGTCGCCGAACTGGGAGCCGATCCGCTCCAGGGCTCGGCCGAGCGGCTGTTCTGGTCCTGCGTGGCCGCCGCGGCCGGATTCGCCCTGCTGGCCGTGCTGCTGACCCTGCTGCGGACCGTGCCCGAACGGGCGGCGCTGCTGGCCCGGCTGCGCACCATGGGACTGCGCCGCCGTCAGGGCGTGGCGCTGATCCTCGCCGAGGCCCTGCCGCAGACCCTGGCCGCCGCCCTCGGCGGGGCCCTGGTGGCGGCGGCAGCGGTGGCCCTCCTGGGCCCGGCGATGGACCTGTCCACGCTGGTCGGCGCGAGCGCGCCGACCGGCGTACGGCTCAGCGCGGCGGCCGTACTGACACCGGCCCTGGGGCTGGCCGCGCTGGTCGCCGCGGCCGTGCTCCTGGAGGCGGCGACGTCCGGGCGACGGCAGATCACCACCGAGTTGAGAGCGGGAGACCAGCGTTGAACACCGACCAGCCGACGTACGAGGAGCTGCACCGCAGGGCTGCGGCGGCCACGGAGGCGCGCACCCCCGCGCCGGACGCGGCGATCGCCTGCGACCGTCTGGTGCGCATCTTCAGCACGGACGGCATCGAGGTGCAGGCCCTGCAGGGGCTGGAACTGACCGTGGCCCAGGGCGACCTGGTGGCCCTCGTCGGCGCCTCGGGCAGCGGCAAGTCCACCCTGCTGAACATCCTGGCGGGCCTGGACGTGCCGACGGCGGGCAGCGCGGCGGTCGCCGGCTACGACCTGCTGGAGCTGTCGGCGCGCGACCGGCTGCGCTACCGGCGCGAAGCGGTCGGGTTCGTCTTCCAGCAGACCGCCCGCAATCTGCTGCCCTTCCTGACGGCTGCTCAGAACGTGGCCCTGCCGATGCAGTTGAAGGGCGGTGGCGGCAGCCGGCGCGGCGCGCGGGCCCGGCAGGCGGCGCGGGTCGCGGAGGTGCTGGACGCCCTCGGGATCGGCGACCTCGCCGACCGGCACCCGGCGCAGCTGTCGGGCGGGCAGCAGCAGCGCGTCGCCATCGCCGTCGCGATGGCCAACGACCCCAAGGTGCTGCTGGCCGACGAGCCCACGGGCGAGCTGGACTCGGAGACCGCCGCGGCGGTCTTCGAGACCTTCCGCACCGTGAACAAGGAACTCGGCGTGACGGTGGTCATCGTGACGCACGACCCCATGGTGGCGGGCGAGGTCCGCCGCACCGTGGCCATCCGCGACGGGCGCACCAGCAGTGAGGTCCTGCGCAGCCTGGTCACCGACGAGCACGGCGAGGAATCCGTGAGCGAACGCGAGTACGTGGTCCTCGACCGCTCCGGCCGCGTCCAGCTGCCGCAGAAGTTCCTGGCGGCCCTGGGCATGGAACACCGCCTGGCGGTCGACCTGGCCCCGGACCACATCGAACTGCGGGCGGACGGGAGGAGTTGAGGGGGACTCGGAGGAACCTCCCAGACCCGGGGCGAGCTGCGCTCGTTTGTGCGCACCTCGGTGGAACCATCAGGAGTTTCGTGCGTTCCACCAGTGCGAAGTGACCTTGGTGGCGGCGCAGACTTCCTGGTGAGGGCCGCGGCTCGTCATGGGAGCCGACGCCGCAGAACGAGGGGGAACCACGATGAGCGGTCAGTTGTACGACGGTATCGGCGAAGCGTTCGAAGGCTTCAAGACCCTGCCCGTCATCCGTTACGCCGAGGTGCCGGGGTTCCTCGCCCTGGTCGGCGACGTCACCGGCAAGTCCGTCCTGGACATCGCCTGCGGCACCGGCTTCTACAGCCGTGAACTCAAGCGCCGGGGCGCGTCCCGCGTCTTCGGCTTCGACATCTCCGGCGCGATGGTCGACGCGGCCGCCGCGATCGAGCGGGCCGAGCCCCTGGGCATCGAATACCAGGTCGCCGACACGGCCACGCTGCAGGTCTTCGAGGAGCCGTTCGACGTCGCCGTGGCCGTGCAGGCGTTCAACTACGCGAGCGAGACCGCCGAGATCGAGCTGATGATGCGCAACATCCGGCGCAGCCTCGTCGAGGGCGGCGCGTTCTACCTGTTCGTCCAGGACCCGGGCTACGACTTCGGCGGCCCGTCGCTGGAGAAGTACGGCTTCCTGCTCGAGTCGACGGGCAAGGACAACGAGATTGGCCGGGGGATCCGCCTCACCGCCCTGCTGGACCCGCCGGTCTCCTTCGAGGCGGTCGTCCCGTCGAAGGAGACGTACGAACGGGCCCTGGCGGCCGCCGGGTTCACCGGCGTCGAGTGGGTCACGCTGGAGGTCTCCACGGAGGGCGTGGAGAAGTTCGGCGAGGAGTTCTGGGCGGACCACGACGGGAACCGCCCGCTGACCATGATCCGCTGCACCGCCTGACCCGCCCCCGTCCCACCGGAACCGACACCGGCCCGGCCCTCCGCCGGGCCGGTGTCCCGCGTCGTGGGCGGGTCATGCGCCGTCCCGGAGTCCCGGCAGGCCCGGCGGCCCGGGTGGCTCCTCGGCCTGGTCCCAGACGGCGAGGAAGGCCATCCGCAGGCAGGCCGCCAGCGCGGGGTGCTCGATGTAGAGGGCGGTGGTGGTGCGGGTGTCGGCCACCGGGTCGGGCATGTCGCACAGGACCAGCGAGGCGTCGGCGACGACGAGCTTGAGCGGCAGCCGCGTCGCGAAGCGGGACTCCTCGCCCGCCGCCGTGAACCGCCTTACGTTCCGCGCGACTTCGGCGTCGTCGAGGGCGTCGAGGGTGTAGACGGCCCGGGCGGTGCCGCCGGCCCGGCGCAGCCGGCGCACGGCCTCGATGCCCTCGTCGTTGGCCGGGGGCGCGACGAAGGGCGGCTTGCAGAGGCTGAGGAGCTCGTGCGCGGCCTGTTCCTGGATGCTCGCGAACCGTGCGGCGATCGCCCGCGGATCGCGGAGCACCTCGATGTAGTCGAGCGGGTCGGTGTGGCTGCGGCCGTCGGCCCAGACGGGGGACAGGGCCCGGCCCAGCGCGGACGACACCTGGTCCAGGCGTTCCAGGGACTGGCGTTGACGGGCCATCAGGCGGGCCAGCGCGAGCTCGGGGGCCACCGCCGAGAAGGCCGTGACCCGGCCGGGGCGCGGCACGGCCAACTGCCGCCGTACGAGGGCGTCGAGCACGTGGTAGACGCGCTGGCGCGGGACCTGCGCGGCGCGCGCCGCCTCGGCGGCGGTGTAGGACTCCCGCCGGACCAGGGCGAGGTAGACCAGCGCCTCGTAGCGGGAGAGCCCCAGGGATACCAGATCGTTGACCGCGCTGTCGTCCGACTCCATGGAAAGACACGGTATAGGTGTCCAACACCGAACCAGAGCCAACCCTTTGCCATCAGCCGGGTGTCCCCTTGGCCGGAATCTCCATACCTTCGGCGTTGGCCACCACTGCACGTGGTGACAGCTCTCGCACCGCCGCACCCGTGCCATCCGCAGCCCCGCGCCGCCCTTTTCCGGTCAGGCATCCGGCAGATCGACCCGCATGAATGTCATGGACCTGCCATGTCTGGAACCCCCCCCGCGACGCGGGACCCGACCCCCCATGGAGGGCAGTTCCTTGAGCAACGCCCTGTCCCAGCGCGCCGCACGGCTCGGCCGTCGCGGCGCGACCGCCTTACTCTCGGCGGCAGCCCTGGTATCCGGCGGCATGTTCGCCTTCGCGGGCCCGGCCGCCGCGGCCGGACCCTCGGCCACCGCGGCCGCGGCCCCCGGCGCGGTCCACACCCGACGGCTCTGCTCCGAACCCGCCCAGCGCGACTTCATGGCCTGTCACGCCCTCGCCCGCACCGACGTCCCGCAGCACACGAGCCTCGCGCCCGGCCTCCTGCCCTCCGGCTACGGACCCGCCGACCTGCAGAGCGCCTACGCCCTGCCGGCCGCGGCCGGCGCCGGGTCCACGGTCGCCATCATCGACGCCTACGACGACCCGAACGCCGAGTCCGACCTGGCGGCCTACCGCTCGCAGTACGGTCTGCCCGCCTGCACCACCGCCAACGGCTGCTTCCGCAAGGTCGACCAGAACGGCGGGACGAGCTACCCGACCGCCGACTCCGGCTGGGCCGGCGAGATCTCCCTCGACGTGGACATGGTCAGCGCGGTCTGCCCGCAGTGCCACATCCTCCTCGTCGAGGCGGCGCAGCCCTCCATGGAGGACCTGGGCGCCGCCGTGAACCGCGCCGTGTCCATGGGCGCCAAGTTCGTCTCCAACAGCTACGGCGGCGGCGAGGACTCCACCGACCCCGCCTCCGACTCCTCCTACTTCAACCACCCGGGCGTGGCCATCACCGTCAGCTCGGGCGACAGCGGCTACGGCGTCGAGTACCCGGCCGCCTCCCAGTACGTCACCGCCGTCGGCGGCACCTCCCTCAGCCGTGCGGGCGGAACCTCCCGCGGCTGGTCCGAAAGCGTGTGGGGCAGCAGCTCCGGGGGCAACGGCGCCGGTTCCGGCTGCTCGGCCTACACCGCCAAGCCCTCCTGGCAGACCGACTCCGGCTGCGGCAAGCGCACCGTCGCCGACGTCTCCGCCGTCGCCGACCCGGCCACCGGCCTCGCGGTCTACGACAGCTACCAGGCCAGCGGCTGGAACGTCTACGGCGGCACCAGCGCCTCGGCGCCGATCATCGCCTCCGTGTACGCCCTCGCGGGCGCCCCGGCCACCGGCTCCACCCCGTCGTCCTTCCCCTACGCCCACACCGGCTCGCTCAACGACGTGACCAGCGGCGCCAACGGCTCCTGCGGCGGCGGCTACCTGTGCACCGCCAAGGCCGGCTACGACGGCCCCACCGGACTGGGCACCCCGCAGGGCACGGCGGCCTTCACCGGCGGCTCCACCGGCGGCAACACCGTGACCGTCACCAACCCCGGCAACCGCTCCACCCCCGTGGGCACCGCCGCCTCCCTCCAGATCCAGGCCACCGACTCCGCGAGCGGCCAGACCCTCGCCTACAGCGCCACCGGCCTCCCGCCCGGCCTGTCCGTGAACGCCTCCACCGGCCTGATCGGCGGCACGCCCACCACCGCGGGCACCTACAACGTGACGGTCAGCGCCAAGGACACCACCAACGCGACCGGCAGCGCCTCCTTCACCTGGACCGTCACCCCCACCGGCGGGAACTGCACCCCGGCCCAGCTCCTGGGCAACCAGGGCTTCGAATCCGGCACCGCCCCCTGGACCGCCAGCTCCGGCGTGGTCGACAGCAGCGCGAGTGAGCCCGCGCACACCGGCACCTGGAAGGCCTGGCTCGACGGATACGGCTCCGGCCACACCGACTCGCTCTCCCAGACGGTGACCATCCCGGCCGGCTGCCACGCGACCCTCAGCTTCTACCTGCACGTCGACACCGCCGAGACCACCACCACGGTCGCCTACGACAAGCTGACCGTCCAGGCGGGCTCCACCACCCTGGCCGGCTACTCCAACCTCGACAAGAACTCCGGGTACGCGCAGAAGACCTTCGACCTGTCCTCGTTCGCGGGCCAGACGATCACGGTCAAGTTCACCGGAACCGAGGACTCCAGCCTCCAGACCTCGTTCGTCGTCGACGACACCGCCCTGACCACCGGCTGACCCGCACCACCGGGGACGGGGCACCGCACCTGCGGTGCCCCGTCTTCGTCCACCGAGATTGACTGAAACTTCAGTCAGGTGCAGGATGCGGGGGCAGACCGCCGGTCGCCGCCCCTCCACCCGCCCCGCCTCCACCGCCGAAAGAGCCGCCATGCCCGCCGCCCGCCACGGTGCACGGTCCGCCGACCCGCGTCGGCTGCCGCCCGTCCTGCTGCGCCTCCTGGGCGACCTGCTGCTCATCGCCGCCGTCACCGCCACCGTGCTGCTCCTCTTCGAGTGGACCGACAGCGGGGGCGTCGGCGAACGGATCGGACCCGGGGCCCGCTGCGCCGCCGCCGGCTGCGCGGCGGTGGCGGTGCTGGTGCGCCGCCGGTGGCCCCGGGGCGCGCTGGCGGCCGCCTCGGTACTGGCCGCCGTGGAGCCGCTGACCGGCGGGGCGCTCGTCGTGGTGGCCCACTCGGCGGGATGGCGCTGGGCGGAGCTGCGCCGCGGGCCGCTGCTGCTGGCGGTGGCCGGGGCGGGACCGCTCGCGCTCACCGCCGCGCTCACCGCGGGGGAGAGCGCGGCCGTCCGCGGGTACGAGGCGATGACCGTGCTCGTCACCGGGATCGTGTGCGGCGCCCTGCCGGGGCTGGCCGGCGCGGTCGCCGGGCAGCGCGAGCGCCTGCTGCGCGCGCTGTGGGAGCGCAACGCCGTCCTGGAACGGGCGCAGCGCTCGGCCGAGGAGCAGGCCAGGGCCGGCGAACGGGCCCGGATCGCGGGCGAGATGCACGACCTCCTCGGCCACCGGCTGAGCCTGGCGGCGCTGCATGCCGGCGGGCTGGAGCTGGCGGGCCGGACCTGCGGCCCGGAGATCCACCGGAGTGCCGTGCTGGTGCACAGCACCGTGCGCGAGGCGATGGACGACCTGCGCGGGGTGCTCGGCGTGCTCCGGGCCGGCGACGACCGGGCCGGGGCCCCGGATCCGCTGACCCCCGCGACGGGCACCCACGCCGACGTCGCGGCCCTGGTCGGCGAGTCGCACGCCGCCGGCGTCCCGGTGGACCTGAGGTGGACCGGATCGGACCTGGCCGACGCCGGCCCCACCGCCCGGCGCGCGGTCCACCGGGTGGTCCGCGAGGCCCTCACCAACGTCCACAAGCACGCCGCCGGCGCCCCGGTGGCGGTTACCGTGCACTGCGACACCGGCGAGGTGCGGGTCGACGTCCGCAACGGGCCCGGTGGCGCGGGCCGGTCCGCGCGGCCCCCGCGCGGCAGCGGGCTCGGGCTGGCCGGCCTGCACGAGCGGGTGCGCCTGGTCGGCGGATCGCTGCGGGCCGACCGCACCGGCGAGGGCGGGTTCCTCGTCGGCGCCCGCATCCCCCTGCGCGCCGGACCGGCCGTCCCGCGCACGGCCGCGGACCCGGCGGCGGGTCCCGGCGTACCGGCCGGCCCGCGGAGCCGGACGGGACGGACGGCGGCGGCCGCCGTCACGGTGCTGGGTGTGGCGGGCGCGGTCGCCCTCCAGTTCGTCACGCTCTCCCTCGTCCCCTTCCCGGCCGACGACGGGCCGCAGGACCCCGGGC
>NZ_JBHVUQ010000259.1:0-8419 GCF_042884105.1 Streptomyces sp. NPDC058157 | reverse complement strand
CCCCACCACCGGCCGCCCCCGCGGCCCCGGCCGCACCACCCGCGGCCCCTGCGGCCCCGGCACCCGCGGCCGACGACCCGCCCGCCGCGGCGGCGGCAGCCCCCGCACCTCCCGCGGCGACGACCCCGCCGGCCACCACCCCGGCGGCCTTCGCGGCGTACCCGGCGGCGAACCACCCGATGACCGCCACCGGCAGCAGCGCGGGGATCCCCGCGTTCACGTCCTTGAGCTCACCGGCGGCCAGCCGGCACTTGGCGCACTCCTCCAGGTGCTCCCGCAGCCCGCGCTCCGCCCGCATCCGCAGCCCGCCCCGCGCGTACGCGCCCAGCCGGTCCGCGTACCGCGCGCAGTCCCCGCCCGCACTGAGCGCGGAGCTCACGTGCGCCTGGAGGTAGGCCTGCTTGAGGCCCTCCCGGGCCCGGCTGGCCAGGACCGCCGTCGCGTTGGCGCTCAGCCCGAACAGCGGGGCGATCGCACTCGGCGAGGCCTCCTCGACGGTGGTGTGCCACAGCACGGCCTGCCAGCGCTCCGGCAGGCTCCGGAAGGCCTGCATGGCGAGGGACCGCTCGGCCTCGTGCATCGCGCGGACGTCCGCGCCCAGTTCCAGGGTGTCGTCCCCGGACAGGCCGCCCAGCGACCCGGCGCCCTCCGCCCCCGCGGCCGCCTGCTCCGCGAACACGGCGAAGTCCTCGACCAGATGCTCCCGCCGGGCCGTCTTCGCCCAGGCCGCCGCGACCCGGCGCACGGTGGTCAGCAGATAGGCCCGCACCGACTGGTCCGGGCCCGCACCGCCCCGTACCGCCTGGAGCGTCCGCGCGAAGACCTCCGCGGTCAGGTCGTCCGCGGTGTGCCCGTCGCGGCAGCAGGTCCGCGCGTAGCGGCGGACGGCCTCGGCGTGCCGGCGGAACAGCTCCTCGTACGCGCCGTCGTCGCCACCGCGCATCCGGGCGACCAAGTCCGCGTCCGACGGCGGCAGCTCACCGCCGCCGCCCCCCGGAGCGGCGTGCCGCCTGCGGCCGGGCTCGCGCTGGGCCGGGACCTGACGGGCGGGCAGGCTGCCCGCCGACGCCCCGCCACTCGCGTCACCGACGCCACCGGGAGACTCGTCCCGTCCGTCCACGCTCATCGCGGAAGCCCCCGCACGACACACTCAGACCGGTCCACCGATCCAGCGTGTCACACGGCACGGCCGCCCCGGCCTGCCTTCCGCGCCATCCACCCATCCGGGGACAATCCGGCGAATCGCCGAACCGCTCCTCACCCCTTCGAGTGACTGGCCCAACCAGGCGCCCCGTTGACCCCCGGCGGCCACGCCCGCCACGCCCGCCACGCCCGCCACCCCGGCCGGCCCCCACCCCTGCGGGGACCGGCCGGACGGCTCACGCCGTGCGGGAACGCAGCCCCTCGAGCAGGATCTCCAGCAGCCGGGCCGAAGCGGCGGCCTGCTGCGCCGGGTCCGGCAGCGCGGGCGCGGCGGTCGCGATGACCAGCAGCACGTCGGCCACCGTCACATCGGCCCGCAGCTCACCGGCCTCCCGCGCCCGGTCCACCAGCCGGCCGACAACCTCCAGCAGCGCACCCGCGCCCGCGTCCTCCGACGGCTCGTCCTCGAGCGGGGTCCGCGCGCCCACGACGCGCAGCTCCGGAGCCCCGCCCGCGACGGCCTGCCGCTGGTGCGGAACGCGCGCGGCGCCCTCGTCACCGGCCGCGTCCTCCTCGGCCGAGCCGACCCGCAGCACCTGCGGGGGCAGCAGCCGGCCCGCGCCCGAGGCCACGGAGGTGCGCAGGAAGCGCGACAGCGCCTGCCACGGCTCCTCCTCCTGGCCCAGAGCGGACTGCGCCTGCTCCGTCAGCCGGGCGGTCTCCTCCTCGGCTATGCGCCGGACCAGCACGTCCTTGCTGGGGAACCGCCGGTAGACCGTCCCGACGCCGACGCGGGCGCGCCGCGCCACGTCCTCCATCGGGGCCCCGTAGCCCAGCTCGCCGAAGACCTCGCGCGCGGCGCGCAGGACGTGTTCGAGGTTGCGCTGCGCGTCGACCCGCAGGGGCGTCGAGCGGCCCGTGCCGTGGGTGGTCGTGCCCGCGATCACACGGCCGCCGCTCTCTGCGGACAGAGCGGTGGCAGAACCATGGAAATCGGAAATATGCATATGTATCCCCCGGTAATCATTTGTCTCCCCCCGGAGACACTCCCCGCCTTCGTGTCGAGGGGGGCCACGGTCATGAGGGCCCTGGTCCTACTCCTCGACGAGATACGAACATAGTTGAGCCAGAGTCAATTCAGAAGAGGCAGCTCCCGACGGAGCACCGCCCGATCGGAGCATTCACCCCCACTTTTCCGCCGCAAGCCTCCGGAATCACCCCTTCCGTACGCCCTGACCTGCGAACTTCTCACACATCCCGACCCGCCCGGCCGCCCCGGCCCACCCCCACCACCGGTCACACAATCTGTCGGGCCTGTGGACAAACTCCCGGCCACGTTGCGTCATGGGATGGTGAAGGCTGCTAACTCGCGGGGCGACGCCCCCGGTACCCCGCCCCGCACGCGCATCCTCGTCATCGGCGGCGGATACGTCGGCATGTACACCGCCCTGGGCCTCCAGCGGAAGCTCAGATCCGGCGAAGCCGAGGTCACCGTCGTCACCCCCGAGCCGTACATGACGTACCAGCCCTTCCTCCCGGAAGCCGCCGCGGGCGCCATCTCCCCCCGCCACGTCGTCATCCCGCTGCGCCGCGTCCTCGACCGCTGCCGCATCGTCATCGGCCAGGCCCAGCGCATCGACCACGCCAAACGCACCGCGACCATCACCACCCTCGCCACCCCCGAAGAGGGCACCGGCGACCTCGAGATCGAGTACGACGAACTCGTCCTCGCCCCCGGCTCCGTCTCCCGCACCCTCCCCGTCCCCGGCCTCGCCGACTACGGCATCGGGTTCAAAACCGTGGAAGAGGCCATCGGCCTGCGCAACCACGTCATCGAACAGATGGACATCGCCTCCTCCACCCGCGACCCCGCCATCCGCGACGCCGCCCTCACCTTCGTCTTCGTCGGCGGCGGATTCGCCGGCGTCGAGGCACTCGGCGAACTCGAGGACATGGCCCGCTACGCGGCCCGGTACTACCACAACATCAAGCCCGAGGACATGAAATGGGTGCTGGTCGAGGCCAGCGACCGGATCCTCCCCGAGGTCGGCCCCGAAATGGGCACCTACACCGTCCGCGAACTGCGCCGACGCAACATCGACGTCCGCCTCGAAACCAGACTCGAATCCTGCGAGAACCGCGTCGCCGTCCTCAGCGACGGCGCCCGCTTCCCCACCCGCACCGTCGTCTGGACCGCCGGCGTCAAACCCCACCCCGTCCTGGCCGCCACCGACCTCCCCCGGAACGAACGCGGCCGCCTGCGCTGCACCTCCTTCCTCACCGTCGAAGGAGTCGAACACGCATGGGCCGCGGGCGACGCCGCCGCCGTCCCCGACATCACCGCCCAGACCCCCGGCAGCGAATGCGCCCCCAACGCCCAGCACGCCGTCCGCCAGGCCAGACAGCTCGCCGACAACATCGTCGCCGCCCTCCGCGACGAGGCCCTCACCGAATACGCCCACAAATACGCCGGCTCCGTCGCCTCCCTCGGCCTCCACAAGGGCGTCGCCCACGTCTACGGCCGCAAGATCAAGGGCTACCCCGCCTGGTTCATGCACCGCACCTACCACCTCAGCCGCGTCCCCACCTTCAACCGCAAGATGCGCGTACTCGCCGAATGGACCCTCGCCGGACTCTTCACCCGCGAGATCGTCTCCCTCGGATCCCTCGAACACCCCAGGGCAGAATTCGAACTCGCCGCCGGCGGAGGACCCCGGCACCACCTCCAGCACCCCGCCCCCAACCCCCCGGCCGACAGCGAGGGCTGACGTTGTCAGTGCGGTCCGCCACACTGGACGTGTGACCATAGGTGGGCTCACACCTGCACAGAGTGACGCCCCACGGAGTGACAGCAGCAAGCGACCGACCACACGGGGCACCTCCCGGCACCGCCGGGAGGAGACACCGCGACCACTTGCGACACCACGAGGCCTGAACGCAGTGAACTTCACGCGCTGGAGCGCCCGGTTTCCCGGAACGCAGCGCCGCGCCGCCCGGAACGAGCACGCCGCCGCCCAGGCCAAAAGGGGTGAAGGCTCCGTCCCGGCAGCCCGCGGCGCCGCCGCCCACCCCGTCACGCCCCCCGAGGGCAGCCCCGCCGACGCCACCGTCTCCGGCACCGGCACGGCCGCCCCGCTCCCCGCCGCACCCGCCCTCGACGAGCTCTCCGTCCAGGAGGTCCTCGGGCTGCTCCCCGCCCTCGTCGCCCTCGTCCACGGCCCCGACCACCGCGTCGCCTACGTCAACGACGCCTACACCGCCGGCTTCGGCCCCCGCCCCGCCGGCACACCCGCCCGCGAAGCCCTCCCCGAACTCGGCGAACTCGGCCTCCTCCCCCTCCTCGACCAGGTCCAGCGCAGCGGCAAACCCCGCACCGCCAAGAACCGCCAGGCCCCGGGCGGCGGCAGCTCCTACACCGTCACCTGCACCCCCGTACGGTTCCCCAAGGCCGACACCGACGGCCGCCCCGACCCCCACGACACCGGGATCCTCGTCCACCTCGCCGACGTCACCGACCACGCCGAGGCTGTCGACCGCCTCCGCGCCAGCGAACGCCGCCAGCGCGAAGCCGCCGTCACCCTCCAGCGCTCCCTCCTCCCCCAGGAACTGGAGCAGCCCGACGACCTCCGCATCTCCGCCACCTACCAGCCCGGCGGCACCGAAGCCGCCGTCGGCGGCGACTGGTACGACGTCATCACCCTCGGCGCCGGCCGCACCGCCCTCGTCATGGGCGACGTCATGGGCCGCGGCGTCCGCGCCGCCGCCGTCATGGGCCAGCTGCGCACCGCCGTCCGCGCCTACGCCCGCCTCGACCTCCCGCCCCACGAGGTCCTCCAGCTCCTCGACGGCCTCGCCGCCGAGATCGACGCCAGCCAGATCGCCACCTGCGTCTACGCCGTCCACGACCCCAACGAAGGCCTCCTCGCCTACGCCTCCGCCGGCCACCTCCCCATCCTCGTCCGCGACGAGGACGGCACCGTCCGCCGCGCCGCCGACCCCACCGGCCCCCCGCTCGGCACCGGCGGCTGGCTCCACACCTCCGGCACCATCGCCCTCGGCCCCGGCTCCACCGCCGTCCTCTACACCGACGGCCTCGTCGAGCGCCGCGGCGAGGACATCGACGAAGGCGTCTCCGCCCTAGAACGCGCCCTCGCCGGAGCCCAGGGCACCCCCGCGATCATCTGCGACCGCCTCATGCGCGCCCTCGGCGTCGACGCCGACCACGACGACGACGTCGCCGTCATGGTCCTCCAGCAGCCCGCCCGCACCGGAGCCGACGCCGAGCTCTTCCACAACGCCGCCCTCGAACTCCTCGGCGGCGTCGAGGCCGCCCCCCGGGCCCGCGCCTTCGCCCAGGGCGTCCTCACCTCCTGGCGCTTCCCCGTCGAGCTCTGCGACCTCGGCGTGCTCGCCGCCAGCGAACTCGTCGCGAACTCCCTCCAGCACGGCACCCCGCCCATGCGGCTGCGCCTGCGCCGCACCGACCGCCGCCTGATCGTCGAGGTCACCGACGGGGACGACCACCTGCCGCGCCGCCGCCGCGCCGAACCGGCCGACGAAACCGGCCGCGGCATCTCGATCATCGCCACCATCGCCTCCGCCTGGGGCTCCCGCCGCACCCCCGGCGGCGGCAAGGCCGTCTGGTGCGAGTTCGCCCTCCCCGACACGTAAGCCCCCGACCCGTGCACCCCGGACACGACCGAGGCCCCGGTCCACCGGACCGGGGCCTCACCCACACCTGCTCCCCGCCTACGCGGAGACCCACTCCTTACGCGGCGACCCGCTCCGCGGGCTGCCGCTCCACACCCTGGCCGGCCACCGCCGGACCCTGTGCCACGACCCGGCCGCCCAGCAGCGAAGGGTTGTCCTGCACCGGGCTCAGCTGCCGGCCCAGCCGCAGCGCCAGCCCCGCGATCCCCAGCGACACCAGCACGAAGATCCCGATGTACAGCATCGGAACCCCGGCACCCAGCGGCACACCCAGCGGCCCCAGCGCCAGCGCCATCTGCTTGACCAGCGCGAACGCCGAGTTGTACTGCCCGACCGAACCCTCCGGAGCCAGGTCCGCCACCAGCGGCGCCAGCGTCGGCGACAGCATCGCCTCACCGATCCCGAAGAGGGCGTACGTGCTCACGAACGCGGCCGCGGCCATCGTCGCGCTGCCGTGCCCCAGCCCCGAGAACCCCGCGATCAGCCACGCCACGGTCCAGATCAGCCCGACCAGCGCGATCACCCGCGACCGGCGCCGCTTCTCGACCAGCTTCAGCACCACGAACTGCGCCACGACGATCGCACCCGTGTTGGCCGCCAGCGCGAACCCCAGCGTGGACGGCGAGATTCCCGCGGCCTCCGTACCGAAGGCGGCCAGACCCGACTCGAACTGTCCGTAGCAGGCGAAGAACAGCACGAAGCCCAGCAGACACAGCTGCACCATCGCCTTGTGGCGCAGCAGCCGCTTCCAGCCGCCACCGGCCGCCTGGGCCGGGTCCTTCGGCAGCGCGTCCTTGATGCTCGGCGCCTGCGGCATCCGCACGGTCGCGATGACCGCGGCCAGCACCAGGAACATCACGGCCTCGATGCCGAACAGCAGGGTGAAGCTCCCCGGCCGGGTCACGTCGACGATCTGGCCGCCGGCCAGCCCGCCGATGCCCAGACCCAGGTTCTGCATGAAGAACTGCAGCGCGAACGCACGCGTCCGGGTGGACGGGGTCGAGCACCACACGATCATCGTGGCCAGCGCCGGCTGCATCACGGCCTGCCCGGCGCCCAGCGCCAGGGCGGACAGCAGGATCGGCACCACGCCGGAGGAGAGCCCCAGGGCGAGCGCACCCGCGGACGCGGCCACGGCCGCGCCCATCACCACGGGCACGGGACCACGCCGGTCGATGACCCGGCCGGTGAAGGGCAGCGCGACGAGAGCACCCAGGGCGAACGCCACGAACGCACTCGTGGCGGCCATGGAGCCCAGCCCCCGCACCTGCGCCACATAGATGTAGAGGAACGGAACCGTGAAGCCGATGCCGAACGCGGTCAGCGCGTTCCCGGCCTGGATCCGCCGCATCGCAGCGCCCATCACCTTGGTCACTTCTCACCTGCCCTGATAGCTAAAGTCTGAAGACTTCATACCTAAAGTTCGATGCTTAACTCTACACATCGAAGGAGTTAGACGCCAACGGGTTCGTGGGATACTTCGGACCATGCCTGACACCCCCGACGGCGCGACGCCGGTCCACGAGCCGAGCCTCGACGAGCAGATCGCCGTCTACCAGCGCGAGTTCCAGGACCTGGACCCCCAGGTGGAGAAGGTCGTCTCGGCCCT
The DNA here is from genome assembly GCF_042884105.1 of Streptomyces sp. NPDC058157. Classification (NCBI taxonomy): domain Bacteria; kingdom Bacillati; phylum Actinomycetota; class Actinomycetes; order Kitasatosporales; family Streptomycetaceae; genus Streptomyces; species Streptomyces sp. NPDC058157. The sequence continues at coordinate 957 of NZ_JBHVUQ010000259.1, read as the reverse complement.
CAGCCGCCTCAACCGCCGCATGAACGTCGCGTACGGCCGCCAGACGGCCGCCCTCGGCATCAGCAACGCGGAGTGGGAGGTCCTCAAGGCCCTCGTCCTGTCGGGCGCCCCGTACCGGATGGGCCCGAGCGAGCTCGCGAAGCAGCTGGGCCTCACGCCGGCGGCGATGACCCACCGGATCGACCGCATGACGGCCGAGGGCCTGGTCACCCGGGAACGGGACGAGTCCAACCGGGTCCGCGTCATCGTGGAGCTGACGGACGAGGGCCGCAGCAAGTGGCTGGACGCGATGCGCGCGGCGACGGTGTTCGAGGAGGACCTGCTCCAGGACCTCTCCACCTCGGAGCGCGGGGTGCTGGGGGACATGCTCACCCGGGTCCTGGCCCGCGTGGAGGACCTCCAGCCCCGCGCCTGACCGGCCCCTCGCAGACCCTGACCTCCCGGGTTGACACGCCCCTCGCGGATCCGTAAGGTTCTTCGAGTTGCCCCAGCGCCGGAAGGTTCTGAGGTCAACGAATCCGCCGCCTCGTCGCGGCAACCTCTACTCAGCACGATCTCCCACCGGGAACGAATTCGGCATGTCCGAATTCATTTCCGAAGGCCCGATTATCGGTTGCCGGGAAAATCCGCTAGAGTTCAGGAGTCGGAAGGGCCCAACAGCCCGGAAGACAAACCCCGCTGACTGGGAGTCAGGCCCGAAAGGATCTGATAGAGTCGGAAACGAAGAAAGAACGAAAGCCCGGAGGAAAGCCCGAGAGGGCGAGTACAAAGGAAGCGTCCGTTCCTTGAGAACTCAACAGCGTGCCAAAAATCAACGCCAGAAGTTGATACCCCGCCCACTTCGGTGGATGAGGTTCCTTTGAAAAGACCTGTCGGGCCTTCGGGCACTGGCAGGCAACCAAACACAGCGAGGACGTTGTGGTCAGTCGGTCATATTCCGACCAAGACTGGCCCGCT
>NZ_JBHVUQ010000258.1:0-8505 GCF_042884105.1 Streptomyces sp. NPDC058157 | reverse complement strand
GTCTCGACCTGCTCGGCGACCTCGTCGAACGCGGTGGTGTGCTCGCGGGACGCCTGGGCCTGCTCGCGATCTGCGGCCGCCTGGGCGGAGCGGACCCGGTCCACGGCCCGCCGGTGCGCGATCGTCGCCGCCCACGTGGTGACGGAGCCCGCTTCGGGACGGTAGCGGGCCGCCTGCCGCCACAGGTCGATCATGACCTCTTGGGCGACCTCCTCGGACTGTGCCCGGTCGCGGACGACCTTGACGACGATCCCGAAGACCAAAGGGGCGAGGGCGTCGTAGAGGGCGGAAAAGGCCTGTTTGTCACCGTGGGCGACCTGCCGCATGACATCGGTGAGGTCGTCGCGGGCAGCGTCGCCGGAACGGCCGCCGTTGAAGGGGATGGGTTGGTTCACCTGTGGGGCTCCGACTGTGGTGAGGAGGCAAAAGGGTGGCCTGGGGCGGCCGTCAGGGGGCGGGGCGTCCATCGCATGCCGGTCCTCGTGTCGTCGGTGCCGCGGGGCCGGACCGCGTCCAGGGACGATCCGTTCTTGGGAGACCTGTTCGTGCATCGCCCGTTCTTCGTAGCCGACGGGCCTGCGGATGGGAGACCGTTTCGTCACCCGCGCAAGCCGGGACCAACCCGTTGGAGGGAAATCGGACACCTCGGCCAAGCCGGCCGGGAAGCGGCGGCGAAGACCGGCTGTGAGGCGCTCCCCCGGAGCTTCCTCACCGGCCGTGCGGGACCACCGCGCGGCCGTACACCCTCACGGGAGGTAGAAGACATGGTTGGTGTGCGGCGAGGTCTGGCCGTGGCACTGGCGGCAGGCGCGGTCGTGGTGGCCGGCGCGTCGGTGGCGGCCGCCGACGCGGGCGCGCGGGGCGTGGCGGTCGGATCGCCGGGCGTGGGCTCGGGCAACCTCATCCAGGTGCCGGTCCACATCCCGATCAACGCCTGCGGCAACACCCTCAGCGTCATCGGACTGCTGAACCCGTCCTTCGGCAACACCTGCATCAACGCCTGACCCCGCACCGCGGGCAAAGCCCCGGTCCGGCGCCCTCACGACGGGGAGGCGCCGACCGGTGACCCGACCCGGCACGGGACGCAGCGCGATCCTGGGGACGCGCAGGGCGCGGTACCCGTGCCGGGCGGATCGGCTGCGGGTGGCTGTCGGCGGCCACCCGCAGCACCCCGCCCTCAACCCGATCTCCCGGCCCAGGGCCGCGCTGACCTGCTCTCCGTTGTCCGAGCGGCTGATGAAGAGGTTCGCGACGAGAGCCCGGTGTCCTGCAGTCCGCGGCCGCCCGGCCCGATCCGCCGTGTCCCGCGATCCGAGCGGCGCCCCGCCATGTCGCCGGAGCCGTCGCTACGCCGGCGCCCGCCTGCTCCGCCCCAGGCTGACCGTGAGCGCGGAGGGGCCCTTGTCGTGCTGGACCATTGGTCACGAGCACCGGCTCCGCCCTCCTGCCCGGCCGCCCGCCACCGCGAAGAACTCGCCCGACGGCCCGATCCCGCAATGGCGATGGCAGCCGCGTGCCGGGCCACCGCTCCACCGGTCCCTCGCGTTCACCATCCTGCCCGACGAGCAGACGCTGGGACCGACCGCGGCGATCGCCGTAGCCTGCTGCGCCGCCGCTTCCCTGACATTCCCCCTCCCTCCTCTTGTGCGGACGGCGGGCCCAGCGCCCCTCCAGCACCGCGCAGACGAGAGATGTCCCGCGCCGATGACGAGCCGTGCCGCCGCGATGGGTGCGGGCGCCCGGCCCCGGGCCCCAGCAGCGGACCGCGTAGAGGTCCTGGCGGCGCTGACGGACACCCCGGACAGCGCGGTGCCGGCGGTGGCTGTGGCGGTCCTGGTCGTGCTACTGCGCAGCCTGCTGCTGCCGCTTCCTTGTCACAGCCGCCCGGGTCGGTCTGTTCACCGCGTTCGGCGCTGCCGCCCGGTTCACCCTTTCGGAGGTCGGACCAATCCGCCGGGTGGGTGCTGCCGAATGCCGGGTGTGAGCAGCTTCCACAGGATCCTCTCCCGCACCGCACGGGGCGGACTGGCCGGAGTTCTGGCCGCGTTCACGGCTCTGGCCGTGGCCGAGCTGGTGGCCGGAGCGGTGCGGCCGGCCGCCGGGCCCGTGACGGTCGTCGGTGGCGCGGTGATCGACCGGACGCCCCCCGCGGTGAAGGACTTCGCGATCCGTACCTTCGGCGAGAACGACAAGACCGTCCTGCAGCTCGGAATCCTGGTGATTCTCACCGTCGTCGCCATCGGCCTGGGGGTCCTGGCCCTGTCCCACCGGCGGGTGGGCACGGCGGGCGTGCTGCTGTTCGGGCTCGTCGGGTCCGCCGCTGCTCTCAGCCGCCCGGACGCCACCGGCATCGGCGACGCACTGCCCTCGATCGCCGGAGCCCTCGCCGGGGCACTCGCCCTCCATGTTCTGGCGTCGAAAGCGGCACCCGTTCCGGCACCGACGGGTGCGGGCGGACAGGATGACACCGAGGGGTGGAGCAGGCGCGGCTTCCTCGCCGCGGCCGGTGTGACCGCTGTGGCGGCGGCCTCGGCCGGAGCCCTGGGGCGGTTCCTCACCGGCCGCCAGGGCCAGGGTGCCGTCGCCTCCCGCGAGAGCGTGGTCCTGCCGGCCCCGGCCTCCCCGGCTCCTGCCGTGCCGGCCGGCGTCCAGCTCAAGGTGGCCGGCATCAGCCCCTTCACCACCCCCGACTCCGTTTTCTACCGTGTCGACACCGCCCTGACCGTTCCCAAGGTCGACGCAGGCACCTGGCGGCTGCGCATCCACGGCAAAGGGGTCACCCGCCCCCGCGCCTACACCCTCGACCAGCTCCTCGCACGCCCGCTCATCGAACGGGACATCACGCTGACCTGCGTCTCCAACGAGGTCGGCGGGCCCTACATCGGCAACGCCCGCTGGCTCGGCGCCCCTCTCGCCGATCTGCTGCGCGAAGCCGGGGTCCGGCCACCGTCCCAAGGCGGGAAGGCGGACCAGCTGGTGGCCCGTTCCGTTGACGGGATGACCCTCGGCTCCCCGGTCGAGGACGTCATGGACGGCCGCGACGCGATGCTCGCGGTCGGCATGAACGGCGAACCGCTGCCGTTCGACCACGGCTTCCCCGTTCGGATGCTCGTCCCCGGCCTCTACGGGTACGTGTCGGCCTGCAAGTGGATCACCGACATCGAGCTCACCACCTTCGACGCCTACGACCCCTACTGGGTCAAGCGGAAGTGGGCCCGGAGGGCGCCGATCAAAACGCAGGCCCGCATCGACACGCCCAAGCCCTTCGCCCGCCCCGCCGCCGGCGCCGTCACCGTCGCCGGCGTCGCCTGGGCCCAGCACCGCGGCATCACCCGCGTCGAGGTCCGCATCGACGACGGCCCCTGGCAGGACGCCGACCTCGCCCCCCAGGCAGGCGTCGACACCTGGCGCCAGTGGTCCTACCCCTGGCGTGCCACACCCGGCGGGCACACGGTCACCGTCCGCGCCACCGACGGCACCGGCCAGGTGCAGACCGAACAGCGCGCCCGGACCATCCCCGACGGAGCGAGCGGCCGGCACAGCGTCTTCGTCACCGTCCCCTAGACCACCCGGCCGACCGGAAGCCCGGACCGGGGCAGCACAACCAGCCAGTTCAACACCCCGTAGAGAAAAGCCCTTCAAGGAGCAATCGATCATGAACAGCCTGAAGATCCGCCGTACCGCGATCGCCGTCGCCGCAGCCGCCCTGCTGCCCTTCTCCCTGGCCGCTTGCTCCGACTCCGGCAGCGACACCGAGGCCGCCCCCACCGCGGCCGCCGGCGACCAGGCCAAGACCGGCGAGACCACCCCGGCGGCCGACGCGATGACCGGCGACCAGCCCTTCGGCCCGGCCTGCGCGGGCGTGCCCAAGGAGGGCGCCGGCTCCTTCGACGGCATGGCCAAGGACCCCGTCGCCACCGCCGCCTCCAACAACCCGGCCCTGTCCACCCTCGTCGCCGCCGTCAAGAAGGCCGGACTCGTCGACACCCTCAACAACGCCAAGGACATCACCGTCTTCGCACCCACCAACGACGCCTTCGCGAAGATCCCGAAGGCCGACCTCGACAAGGTCCTCGCCGACAAGGCACAGCTGACCAAGATCCTCACCTACCACGTCGTCGGCCAGAAGCTCACCCCCAAGCAGCTGGAGAACGGCAGCTTCGAGACCCTTCAGAAGGGCATGGTCACCACGAAGGGCTCCGGCGAGTCCTACCAAGTCAACGACACCTCCAACGTCGTCTGCGGCAACGTCAAGACCGCCAACGCCAACGTCTACATCGTCGACACCGTCCTGATGCCCAAGTAGCCGACGGCGGGACCACGAACCGTCCACGGCCGGTGGGCCCCGGGGCGTGCCCCGGAGGGGCCCGGGGCCCCCGCCGGGGCCCCCCCCGGCCCCCCGGGCGGCCGGGGGGGTGACCCACCCCCCCCCCCCCGCCGGGGGCCCCGGGGCCCCCCCCCCCACGCCCGCGCCCCCACCGCCATGGCCCACCAGCTCCCCCGTCGGAGCCGGTTGCAGACACCGACGGCGGGCGGCAGGCTGTCCATTCCCCCTCGGGCACGAAGGCGCTACCCGCCCCCGTCGTACGCCTTCGCCGCGCTCGGCTCCGGGGCATCGGGCTTCCCGCTGGAGAACAGCCGGGCCTGGGGACCTCAGTACCGGGATGCGGGTCCGGCCTCCAAAATCCGCATGGGCGCGCTGAGCCCGCCCGGCACGAGCAGCGTGACGGTGAACAGCACCCACCGAGCGCGATCGAGATCCGCACCTCCTGGATCACATGCAGCGGGCCCTGGCACCCCCGCCGCCGCTCTCGACCTCCTCCATCGGTACGAACGCCCGCGTCGGCGGTCTTTCGCCGATGGCGGTTCGCGGCGACCCGGCCGCCCCTATGCTTCTACACGTGTGTAGATTCTACCTGTAGGGATCTTCGTGCACCTGCCCTCGGCCTCTCGGCCGCCTGGTAACGGTGCGCGAGAGGTCGCCTGTTGGTGGATGTGACGCCCGGTGGATACAGGCGCGCTGCGCCCGCCTTTGTGAACCATGACTGAAGGAGTGGACGCCACGATGGTGTTCAAGCGACTGCTCGGCTCGTTGGGCGTCGGCGGTCCGACCGTGGACACGGTCCTCGACCCCGCCGGCGCCGTACCCGGCGGCAGCCTGTCCGGAGAGGTCCGCCTGACCGGGGGCCGCGCGGACTTCGACATCGAGCACATCACGCTCGAACTCGTCGCCCGCGTCGAGGCGGAGACGGATGACGGCGAGCACGACGGGATCGTGGTCTTCGAACGCCTCACCGTCGGCGGCGGCTTCCGCCTCCGCGAAGGCGAGCGCCGGAGCGTGCCGTTCGCGGTCACCCTGCCGTGGGAGACCCCGGTCACCGAGCTCCACGGGCAGCCGCTCGGCATCGTGCTCGGAGTGCGGACCGAGCTCGGCGTGGCCGGGGCCAAGGACAAGGGCGACCTCGACGCGCTCACGGTCCGTCCCCTGCCGGTCCAGGAGGCCGTCCTGGAGGCCCTGGGCCGGCTCGGCTTCAGCTTCAAGTCCGCCGACCTCGCATACGGGCGCATCACCGGCACCGGCCGGCAACTCCCCTTCTACCAGGAGATCGAGCTCGCCCCCGCGCCCCGCTACGCGCACCAGGCGAAGGAGATCGAGGTGACCTTCCTCGCCGGACCCGACGGTGTGGAGATCGTCTTCGAGGCGGACAAGCGCGGCGGCGGCCTCCTCTCCGGCGGCCACGACGCCCTCGCCCGCCACACCGTCCGCCACGACCAGGCCGGCCACACGGACTGGAACACCGAGGTGGACTCCTGGATCCAGAGCATCCTCATCTCGCGCGCCGACGGCAAGGCGCGTGGCAACGACCCCTACGGCCACGGGGACGGGGCCCTGCACAAGGACGAGCAGGGCCACCACAGCGGCCACGGCCGCTCCGGCCCCGGGATGGGCACGGCCATCGCCGCGGGGGCCGCGGGTCTGGCCGTGGGCGTCGTCGGCGGCATGCTGGCGGCCGAGGTCGTCGACGAGGTCGGGGACTTCTTCGAGGGCGATGAAGACGACGAGGAGTAGACCCATGGCCGGCCTGGAGGCGGGGAGGGCGGAAGTGCGGGAGACGGCGGTCCTCGACGGCGGTCCGGCGGGAGGACTCCGCGTGCGGGTCTCGGGCCGCCCGGCGGTCGTGCAGGTCACGTACCCGTGCGAACTGGAGGAACCGGCCTGCGGGGTCCGCGTGGAGGCGCTCCACGTGTACCGCCTGGACTACCGGGTGAAAGAGGAGCCCTTGCGGTACAGCTACGACCGCGCGAGCCCCTGAACGGCCCGTCCCGCCCACGGGACCGGACCGGCACCATGCAGCACGAATGATCAAAAGGAGACCACAGTGAACAGGCGCAAGGCCGCGCGGACCATTTCCTCCCTCGCACTGGCGGGACTGCTCCTGGGCGGCACGACGGCGACGGCCGTGGCCGCTCCGGCAGCGCAGGCACCCGCGCTCTCCGCCGCACCCCACTCCGCCTCGCCCGCACCGGCCCACCGGGCCGGCGCCGACACGGTCCTCGCGGCCGAGGACGGCAAGGTGAAGAAGGAAGCGGAGAAGGAGAAGCCGAAGAAGAAGGGGGGATTCCTCAAGAAGCTCGGCATCGCCGCCCTCGTCATCGTGGTGCTCCTCGTGCTGCTCGTCATCGGGATCGTCGTGGCGGTCGTGCTCGGCATCCGGCGCCTCTTCCGCCGGCGCGGCCAGGCCTGACCGGCGGTCCCGAGCCCCTGAGGGGTCAGCCGTAGGACAGGTCGGCGCAGGGGTCGTCGTCCGCGGACCGGGCACCGTCGGCGAACGTGGAGGCAGCCGCCGTCGGGCTCGCGGCGGCCGCCGGGGCCGCGGCGTAGGAGCGTCCCACGATCACGCTGATGCCGTCGCCGCCGCCCGGCATCGCACGGAGCCCGGCGCCGGGGAAGACCTGGGCGACGGTCCTCGCCTGGTCCTCCCGGCCGGGTCCGTACTCGACGACCGTGGCGGCGTAGTCCTGTCGGCTCGCGGTCGCGGTGCCGGTGACCGTGAAGCCGTGGGACCTCAGCAGTTCGGCGCCCCGGGCGGCCAGGCCCGTGACGGTGGTTCCGTTGTACACGGCGAGGCTGATGCCGGCGCCGGACACCGGGGCGGGAGAGCCGGAAGCCGTCGGGCCGGGCGGCGGGGGTGCGGGGTCGGCCTTCCGGCCGCTGGCGTCCTGGCCGTCGATCGTCCGGTCGGCCCTCAGCGAGGCCCACAGGGCGCCGGCGTCCGGTTCGACGAGGGCCACGCGCGCGCCCTGGTAGCGCCAGGGGACGGTGACGAACTTGGTGTCGTGCAGGTCGACGTCCTTCAGCGACATCGCGAAGGAGAGCAACTTGTCGGCGGAGCCCAGTCCCGGGTCCACGGTCAGGGACTTCGTCGCGGCCTCCGTGAGCGGAAGCAGTCTGGTGGGGGTGAGGCCGTCGCTCTTGATCCTCTTGATCAGGGCGGCGACGAAGGCCTGCTGGCGCTTGATCCGGCCTATGTCCGAGCCGTCGCCTATGCCGTGCCGGATGCGGACGTAGTCGAGCGCCCGCTGCCCGCTGACCGTCTGCTCCCCCTTGGCGAAGATCCGCGCGCCGCGGGTGCCGAGATTCGGGTCGAGGTCCTGTGCGTAGACGTCCTGGGGCAGGCACACCTGTACGCCGCCGACGGCCTGGGTCAGGGCGGCGAATCCCTTGAAGTCGACGACGACGGTGTGGTCGACGCGCAGGCCGGTGAGGTTCTCGACGGTGTTCTGGGTGCAGGCGGGGTTGCCCTTGGGGGTCTGTCCGACGGAGTAGGCGGCGTTGAACATGGTGTTGTGCTGCACCGTGCTCCAACTGCCGTCGGGCAGCTTGCAGGGCGGGATGTCGACGAGGGTGTCGCGGGGGATGGACACGGCGACCGCGTGCTTCTGGTCGGCGTAGACGTGCAGGAGGAAGGCCGTGTCGGAGCGGCCGATGTCGTCCTTGTCGCCCCCGCCCAGTGCGCTGTTCCCGTCGGTCCGCGCGTCCGAGCCGATGACCAGGACGTTCTGGCCCTTCGAGGAGGCGGGCCGGTCGTCGGAGACCCCGTCGGCGCCGAAGACGCTGATGTCGCCGTTCAGCTTCAGGTAGAGCCAGCCCCCGCCGCCCGTGACCAGGACCAGCGCCGCGAGCGCCGACACGGCGGTCTTCCCGGCCCGGCTCCGCCGGGGGCCCCCTCCGCGAGCGCCCGAGGTGGCGCCGGGGTGTCCCCCCGCCGCCCGATCAGTGACCGACATGCGCGCATCCCTCCGTCCGAGGCGGCCCACGCAGGAACAGACGCGCGCAGCCGCCTCTTGGTTGGTACGCCGCGCAATGTAGCCAGCTTCCCTGTGAACGCGGCAGGGCCAGGAGGCAGGGCCTAGGCCCTGTCGTCAAAGTCCCGCCGTCGCCCGGAGGGCGGCCTCGCGGCGTCTGGTGCGTGCTCTCGGCGCGCCGGGCGCAAGACCTTGTAC
>NZ_JBHVUQ010000257.1:0-8588 GCF_042884105.1 Streptomyces sp. NPDC058157 | reverse complement strand
GGTCGACCCGGCCGACGAGGAAGCCGTGCAGCGCGAGGGCGGTGACCGTCCCCACCGCCGCGCAGGCCAGGCCGAGGAGCACGACCAGGCCGGCCGTCAGCCGGACGCGCAGCGAGCGGGGCGGGCGGAGCCGGACACGTCTCACCGTTGTTCCGGCTTGAGCACGTAGCCCACTCCGCGGACGGTGTGGATGAGCGGCGGCCGCCCGGCGTCGATCTTCTTGCGGAGGTAGCTGACGTACAGCTCGACCACGTGCGCACGGCCGCCGAAGTCGTAGGACCACACCCGTTCCAGGATGCGGTCCTTGGACAGCACCCGGCGGGGGTTGCGCATGAGGAAGCGCAGCAGGTCGAACTCGGTGCGGGACAGGTCGACGATCTTCCCGCCGCGGGTGACCTCGCGCGCCTCCTCGTCCATGACCAGGTCGCCCACCGTGAGGAGCGGGTTGCGGTCGCCGCGTGCCATCCCGGCCCGCCGCATGAGCCCGCGCAGCCGTGCGAGGACCTCCTCCAGGCTGAACGGCTTGGTGACGTAGTCGTCGCCGCCCGCCGTGATGCCGGCGATGCGGTCCTCGACCGCGTCCCGGGCCGTCAGGAACAGCACGCACACGCCGGGGCGGGCCGCGCGCAGCGCGCGCATCAGGGAGAGGCCGTCGAGGTCGGGGAGCATCCAGTCGAGGACGACGAGGTCGGGCTCGAACGCCGCCGCGGTCGACAGGGCCCCGGCGGCGTCGCCCTCGGTGCGGACGTCCCAGCCCTCGGCGCGCAGGGCCGCGCCGAGCACGTCGGTGAGGTCCGGTTCGTCGTCGACGACCAGGACCCGGACCGGGGCGCCGTCGGGCCGCAGGAGCGGGGAGGGAGGGAAAGGTGGGGAAGGTGGGGCGGGCGGGTGCATGGTTCGTCCAGGATCGCCGACGGACGTGCCGGTCCGGGGGCCTGTCACCTGTGAGTTTCCTCTGAATTCCCTGGGAACGGGTCTCTTCAAAGGGTTCTCAGAGAAACCTCCGACACGGTGGTGCCCCGCCCTGCCCGCCGCTCACGTCCACGACACCGGCCGGCATCCGAGAGAGAGGCAGACGCCGTGGCCGTTCACCCCGCCTTCGACGCGCCCCGGACGCCCCCGCACCGGGCCGCCGGCCCCCGGCCCGCCCCACGGGTTGCCCCACGAGTCGCCCCCCGGGTCGTCGCGGCGGGCCTGCACGTGTGCGGCTGGGTCGGCGCTGCCGCCGTGCTCGGCCTGTGGTGGGCCGACACCTCCTCCGTGGTCGGCCCGGCGGGCTGGCTCACCGGCGCGGGCCGGATCACGGGCCTGCTGGCCGGCTACGCCTGCGCGGTGATCGTCGTCCTCATGGCCCGCGTCCCCTGGCTGGACCGCACGGTCGGCAGCGACCGGCTGGCCCGCTGGCACGCGGCCGGCGGCCGGTACGCCGTCTCGCTGGTCGTGGCGCACGCCCTGCTGATCGTCTGGGGCTACGCACTCACCGGCCACGTCGGCCCGGTCGAGCAGACCGGACGCCTGGTCCTGCACTATCCGGAGATGCTGAAGGCCACCGCGGCCTGGTTCCTGTTCCTCCTGACCGCGGCGGTCTCCGCCCGCGCGGCCCGGCGGCGGCTCTCGTACGAGACCTGGCACCTCCTGCACCTCGCCACCTACGCGGCGGTCTTCCTGGCCTTCGGCCACCAGCTCGCCGACGGGGCCGACTTCGTGGGCGACCGTGGCGCCCAGCTCGTCTGGTACGCCATGTACCTGTCCGCCGCCGCGCTCGTGCTCTGGTTCCGTTTCCTGGTCCCCCTGCGGTCGGCCCGCCGGCACCGGCTCACCGTCACGGACGTGCGGCAGGAGGGGCCGGGCGTGGTCTCCGTCGTCCTGACGGGCGAGCGCCTCGACGAACTGGGCGCGCTGCCCGGGCAGTTCTTCCGCTGGCGGTTCCTCGCCCCCGGCCTGTGGTGGTCGGCGAACCCGTACTCGCTGTCCGCGCCCGCGGACCCGCGGTTCCTGCGCATCACGGTCAAGGCCCTGGGGGGCCACAGCGCCGCTCTGGCGGGTGTGCGGCCGGGCACCCGCGTGTGGGCCGAAGGCCCGTACGGGGCGCTCGTCGCCCGCAACGCCCCGGCCGACCGCGCCCTGCTGCTGGCGGGAGGGATCGGCATCACCCCGCTGCGCGCCCTGTTCGAGACCCTGCCCGGCGATCTGATCCTGGTGCACTGGGCGCGCACTCCGGCCGATCTGGTGCTGCGTACGGAGCTGGACGCCCTCGCCGACCGGCGCGGCGCCCGCGTGCACTACTCCGTGGACGAGCCCGCCGGGCACGCTCTGCCGCTGACCTCCTGCGCCCTGACCGCCCTCGTACCGGACCTCGGCCGGCGAGAGGTCTACCTGTGCGGACCGCCCGGCATGACCGCGGCCGCCGAAGCCGCGCTGCGCGAGGCGGGCGTCGCCCCGCACCGGATCCACCAGGAGTCCTTCGCCCTGTGAGACCCGCCCCTGCCCCAGCCCCTCCCCCAGGAGTCCCCGTGCGCCGCATGGCCCTCACCGCTATGGCGACCATGACCGGAATCGTCTCGCTGCTCGCGCTCAAACCGCACCACGGCGACCGTCCGGCCGTCTCGGCGCGCCCCTCGCCGGGCGCCGAGCCCGGGACCGGGGCCGGGGCCGGAGCCGGGCCCACGGCCGGCGCCGCTGCGGGTACCTTCACCGGTTCCGTGATCGACACGCGCTACGGGCCCGTGCAGGTCGCCGTCACCCTGAGCGGGGGCCGGCTGACAGCCGTCGACGTGCTCCAGGCCCCCTCCGAGAACCGGCGTGACCGGACGATCGCCTCGTACGCCGTCCCGCGCCTCACCGACGAGGCGATCGGCGCCCAGAGCGCGGACATCGACGCGGTGTCCGGCGCCACCTACACCAGCGAGGGATACATCCGCTCCCTCCAGAGCGCCCTGGACCGGTCCCGTGCCTGAGCACCGGGCCCGCCCGGAGAGCCGTCTGCGTCATGTCGAGCACGTCATGGGTACGGTCTTCTCCTTCGACGTGCGCCACCCTCCGACGCGGGTGGTGCGGGCGGCGCTGGGCGAGGCGGTCGCCTGGCTGCACCACGTGGACCGGGTCTTCTCCACCTACCGCCCCGACAGCGCCGTCAGCCGCATCGCTGACGGATCGATGAACGTGGCCGACGCCCCGGCGGAAGTCGGCCGGGTCCTGGAGATGTGCGAGCGGGCCGAGACCGCCAGCCGCGAATGCTTCTCCGCCCGGGCCGGGAAGCGGCTCGACCCGTCCGGGCTCGTCAAGGGCTGGGCGGTCGAGCAGGCGTACGGCATCCTGCGCGCCGCCGGGGCGCCGAACGGCCTCGTCAACGGCGGGGGCGACATCCGGCTCGGCGGCGAGCCGGCTCCGGGCCGCCCCTGGCGGGTCGCGATCGCGGACCCCTGCCACCCGGGCCGGCCGCTCACCACCGTCGAGGGACGGGACTTCGCGGTGGCCACCTCAGGGGGCGCCGAACGCGGCCCGCACATCCTCGACCCGCGCACCGGCCGCCCGGCCCACCGCCTGCTCGCCGCCACCGTCACCGGGCCGGACCTGACCTGGGCGGACTGCTGGGCCACCGCGGCGGTGGTGCAGGGCCCCGGCGCGCACGCCTGGATCCGGTCGCGGCCGGGCTACGAACTCCTCACCGTCGCCCTCGACGGCCAGGCCCGCCGCAGCGCGGGATTCCCCCTCGCTACGGGCCGCGGCTGACCGCCGGGTCTCTTGGTAACCGGTGACGTTGGTCCGGTCCCCGCTCTGGGAGTACGGGACGGCGATATGGGTTCCCCATGCGAGAGTTCCCGAATGACGAGGGAGAACAGTACGGACATCACGATCAACTGGACGCAGGGCGACACCACGGTCGGCTGGAGCGGCCCCGCCGGGAAGATGGAGAAGTCGTACGATCTCCCTCCGCAGGCCGTCGTGGCGTGGCGCGAGTACGACCAGGACTGGGTGCTGGTGGTGGAGGCCCTTGACGGCACACCCTTCACCCCGGCCGACAACGCGGTGGTCCACAGGGCCGACGGCACCCGGCGCGTGCGCCTGCGCCCACCGCGTGGCCTCGTGCCGGACCCGGAGGACGTCCACGGCTTCTACGATGCCTTTCTTCAGCACGGACGACCGCTCCTGATCATGGTGACGCGCAACGCAGGTGACTTCCACGGCCGCATCGACCTGGACACCGGCGACATCGTCGACACCGGCACCTGGCGCTGAAGCGGCGCCCTCCCGGTTTCGGTGCCTGGATACGGGTGGACCGGTCAGGCGGCGGGCTGGTGGGGGCGCAGTTCGGCCTGGCCGAAGAGGAGGGCGTAGCCGTCGGGGAGTCGGCTCAGGATCCTGGTGATGAGGTCGGGTCCTGCCAGGCGTGTGACGACGGCCAGGACGGCGCCGGTGTCCCAGCGGGTGGTGGCGGGTGTGGCGCCGGTGCGGTCGGCCAGGTCCTTGACGAAACCCCAGCCGGTGAGCGGGCGGGCGTCGGGGATCTGGGCGGTCAGGGTGAGGGCGGCCTCGACCGGCAGGCACCGGGCGAGGTCGGTGCGCTCGGCTCCGGTGAGGCGGCGGCCGAGGGCGCCCAGGACGTGGTGGACGGCTTCCTCGGCGCGTTCGCGGGTGGGGTAGGCGCCCTCGTAGCGCACGCTTTCCAGCATCTGGTCGAACGTCATGAGGGTGCGGGACGGGTTCGGTCGAGGCTGGTCGTACACGGCTGTGGCTGCCTTTCTGTGCGGAGGATCCGGTGTGCGGCCGGTGTGGTCAGGCGGGTTGGGGGTGGCCGAAGAGGACGTCGTAGCCGGGCGGGAGCTGGAGCAGGACCTCGCGGGTGAGGGCGTCGCCCGCGGCCGCGGCCGCGGTGGACAGGACCGCCCCGATGTCCCACAGGGCCGTCTCCTCGGTGGCGCCCTCGATCCAGGCCGCCGTCGCACGGACGAACCGCTCCGGGGAGAGCGGCTCGGCCGCCTGCAGCGGGTTGAGGAGGATCAGGGCGTAGGTCTCGGGGAGCCGGGCGGCCAGCTCGGCCCGTACGGTGCCGACCAGGTGCGCGCCGAGCAGGGCCAGGACCACGCGGGCCGCACGGTCGGCTTCCTCGGCGGTCTCGTACTCACCGCACTCCCGGACACGGGCCAGGAACGGCTCCCTGCGCATCGACATCGACCTCACCTCCGGAAGACGAAGGGGTACGGAAGATCAGGGGGCGGAGGGCGGGTGCCGGAGGGGGTGGTTCCCGCCCTCCGCGGTCCCCGGTGGGGGCGGGCTCAGCCGGAGATCTGCCTGGGGCCCGCTTCGCCGCCGATGCTGATCTTGCGCGGCTTGGCGCGCTCGGCGATCGGGATCCGCAGGGTCAGGACGCCCGCCTCGTAGTCCGCCTCGATGCGCTCGGTGTCGAGGGTGTCGGCGAGCACGATCTGGCGGGAGAAGACGCCGAGCGGCCGTTCGGAGAGTTCCATCTGCACGCCGTCGCCCTTGGCGGCCGGGCGCCGTTCGGCCTTCACGGTCAGCATGTTCCGCTCGACGTCGATGTCGATCGCCTCCGTGCTCACGCCGGGCAGGTCGAAGGCGATCACGTACGCCTCGCCCTCCCGGTAGGCGTCCATCGGCATGACCGACGGCTTCGACCAGGTCCCGGACGTACCCGAGAGCTGCTGGACGATCCGGTCGATCTCGCGGAACGGGTCGGTGCGCATCAACATCGCGAAACACCTCCAGTTGGTTCAGGCAGAAACTGCCAATGCGCTTCAACGTGCTCCCGTTGTAACATGTCATCGAAACGATGACAAGCAAGTCGTCATCCAGGGGATGACACAGCAGACGGAGGTGCCATGAGCGAAGCAGACCCGCCGACCGCACCGGTGTCCTTCCATGCCGCCGCGGCGGCGCTGGAGGCCATCACCCGGGCCGTGAAGGACGCGCAGCAGTCCTCACCGGGCACCTCGACGGCCGCGGCGCCGTCCGCAGGCGACCGTGGTCCGCACCCGGCCCTCGCCGCTCTGCTGATGCTCCGCGAGGCCCGCGAGCAGCTCGCCGGCTGGGAGAGCGTCCTGATCGAGACGGCCCGCGGCCGGGGCGCCAGCTGGGCCGACCTCGCGGGCCCGCTCGGCGTCGCCAGCCGGCAGGCCGCCGAACGCCGCTACCTGCGACTGCGGCCGGGCGCCGCGGGAAGCACGGGCGAACAGCGGGTCCAGGCCACCCGGGACTCGCGCGCCGCCGACCGCACCGTCACCGCCTGGGCCCGCGAGAACGCGGCCGACCTGCGGCGCCTCGCGGGACAGGTCACCTCCCTCACCGGCCTCCCCGCCGGTGCGGAAGGCGCGATCGGCGAGCTGAACCTGGCCCTCGCCGAGGATGACGCCGCCCGGCTCGTCGGCCCCCTGACCGCGTCCCGGGACCATCTGCGGCCCCAGGACGCGGGCATCACCGACCGCATCGACGCCATGACCCGCCACACCGACCAGCTCCGCCAGGACAGCAACGACCAGCGCGGCGCCTGAGCCTCGGCCGCGTCGTCACCGCCCGTCCCGGCCCCCAGTCCGCATCCGTTCATGATGTTCACGACGTTCACGAATCATGACGTTCGTTCCGTTCCCACAGAAAGAGACCCCCATGGGCAGCAGTGTCGAGACGCTGGAATTCCAGGCGGAGACCCGCCAGTTGCTCCGCCTGGTGATCCACTCGATCTACTCGAACAAAGACATCTTCCTGCGCGAGCTGATCTCCAACGCCTCCGACGCCCTGGACAAGCTGCGACTGGAATCGCTGACCGACTCCAGCCTCGCCGAGGACGGCACCGCCGACCTGCACATCTCGCTGGAAGTCGACCAGGACGCCCGCACCTTGACCGTCCGTGACAACGGCATCGGCATGACCCGGGACGATCTGGTGGATCTGATCGGCACCATCGCCAAGTCCGGCACCGCCGGCCTGCTGGAGAAGATCAAGGAGTCCAAGGACGCCGCCACCACCGAGAACCTGATCGGGCAGTTCGGCGTCGGCTTCTACTCGGCCTTCATGGTCGCCGACAAGGTCACCCTGCGCACCCGGCGGGCCGGCACCGAATCCGGCACCCAGTGGGAGTCCGACGGCGAGGGCACGTACGCCGTCCAGGCGGTCGACGGCCTGCCCGTGGGCACCTCGGTCACCCTGCACCTCAAGCCCGCCGACAGCGAGGACGGCCTCGACGACTACCTGTCCGAGTCGAAGATCCGTCAGATCGTCAAGCGGTACTCGGACTTCATCCGCTGGCCCATCCGGATGGCCACCGAGACCACCGGCGACGGCGTCGACGACACGCTCAACTCGATGAAGGCGCTGTGGGCCCGGCCGCGCGCCGAGGTGACCGAGGACGAGTACAACGAGTTCTACCAGC
This sequence comes from Streptomyces sp. NPDC058157, assembly GCF_042884105.1. NCBI lineage: Bacteria > Bacillati > Actinomycetota > Actinomycetes > Kitasatosporales > Streptomycetaceae > Streptomyces > Streptomyces sp. NPDC058157. The sequence goes on along the minus strand of NZ_JBHVUQ010000257.1, from coordinate 1,204 downwards.
AGATCAGCCACGACTGGCTGCCCCCGGCCGAGACGATCCACATGCGCGCCGAGGGCACCTTCGAGTACGAGGCGCTGCTGTTCATCCCCTCGCAGGCGCCCTTCGACCTGTTCTCCCGCGAGACCAGGCCCGGCGTGCAGCTGTACGTGAAGCGGGTGTTCATCATGGACGACTGCGAAGCGCTCATGCCCAACTACCTGCGCTTCGTCAAGGGTGTCGTCGACGCCCACGACCTGTCGCTGAACGTCTCCCGCGAGATCCTCCAGCACGACCGCCAGATCCGCGGCGTGCGGCGACGCCTGGTCAAGAAGGTCCTCGGTGCCGTCAAGGACATGCAGTCGAAGGACGCCGAGCGCTACGCGAAGGTATGGGCCCAGTTCGGCCGGGCGCTGAAGGAGGGTCTGGTCGAGGACACGGACAACACCGAGGCCCTGCTCCAGCTGGTGTCGGCGGCCTCCACCCACGACCCCGACAAGACCACCACCCTGCGCGAGTACGTCGAGCGCATGAAGGACGGCCAGGACACGATCTACTACCTGACCGGCGAGAGCCGCGCCATGGTGGAGAACTCCCCGCACATGGAGGCCTTCGCCGCCAAGGGCTACGAGGTCCTCATCCTCACCGATCCCATCGACGAGGTGTGGGTCGACCAGGTCCCCGCCTTCGACGGCCACCGTCTGCAGTCCATCGCCAAGGGCCAGGTCGACCTCGAGGAATCCGCCGACGGGGAGGAGGAGACCGACGCCGCCAAGGCCCAGCGCGAGCAGGACTTCGCCGCGCTGCTCCCCTGGCTGACCACCACGCTGTCCGAGCAGGTCAAGCAGGTCCGCCTGTCTTCTCGCCTGACCACCTCGGCGGCCTGCATCGTCGGTGACGCCCATGACGTGACGCCCACCCTGGAGAAGATGTACCGGGCGATGGGCCAGCAGATGCCCACCGTCAAGCGGATCCTGGAACTCAACCCGACGCACCCGCTGGTCACCGCCCTGCGCACGGCGCATGCCGCGGGCGCCGACGACCCCGCCCTGGCGGAGATCGCCGAGCTGATCTACGGCAGCGCGCTGCTCGCCGAAGGCGGCGACCTGCCCGACCCGGCCCGCTTCTCCCGGCTCCTCACCGACCGCCTGACCCGCACCCTGTAACCGCGGGGCGGGCTGGGGCGGTCGCACCACCGCCCCGCCCGCCCGCGCACTCCCCGGGAACC
>NZ_JBHVUQ010000256.1:0-8595 GCF_042884105.1 Streptomyces sp. NPDC058157 | reverse complement strand
GCAAGACACTGGCCGGCTCCTTCGGCGGTATCGCGGTGTGGGACGTGGCCGGCGGGAAGCTCACCGCGACCCTCACCGGCGTCGACTCCCACTGCCAGTCGGTGTCGTTCAGCCCCGACGGGAAACTGATCGCCGGCGGCTTCAGCGCCCACTCCCAGGGCGGCGGAATCGTGGTGTGGAACCTCGCCGGCCGCAAGGGAACGCCGGTGAGGACGGGGCGCAGCGGCGGGGGACAGGTCGCGTTCGGTCCGGACGGCAGGACGCTCGCCGCGACCACCGACACCGGCGAGCTGCTGGGCGCGGTCCAGTTGTGGTCGGTCGGATGACCCAGCCGCTGGGCGGGCAGGATCCGCGCCAGGTCGGGCCGTACGAGCTGGTGCGGCGGCTGGGCCGGGGCGGAATGGGCGAGGTGTTCCTCGGGCGCTCGCCGGGCGGGCGGCTGGTGGCGGTCAAGGTGGTGGCCGCCGAGCTGGCGCACGACGCCGACTTCCGCCGGCGCTTCGCCCTGGAGGTCGCGGCGGCCCGGAAGGTCGGCGGCTTCTACACGGCGCAAGTGGTGGACGCCGACACCGACGCGGTGCGGCCCTGGCTGGTCACCGCCTACATCCCCGGCCCCTCCCTGCACCAGGTGGTCCGCGACACCGGCCCCCTGCCGCTCCGGGCGCTGCGGGTGCTCGGCTCCGGCCTGGCCGAGGGCCTGGCCGCCATCCACGCCGCCGACCTGGTCCACCGCGACCTGAAGCCCGGCAACGTCATCGTCGCCGACGACGGCCCGCGCGTCATCGACTTCGGCATCGCCCGCGCCCTGGACGGCGGGCAGCACACCGGCACCGTGATCGGCACCCCCGGCTTCATGTCGCCGGAGCAGGCCCGGGGCGAGCCCACCGGGCCGGCCTCCGACGTGTTCGCGCTCGGCTGCGTCCTGGCCTTCGCCGCCACCGGGCACAGCCCCTACGGGCAGGGCCGGCCCGACGTCGTCCTCTACCGGACGGTGCACGAGCCCCCGGATCTGGAGGGGGTACCGGACGAGCTCACCGCGTTCGTCCGGATCTGCCTGGCCCCCGAGCCGGGCGGGCGTCCGCTGCTGTCGGACGCGCTGCGCCGGCTGGCGACCTCCGCCGAAGACACGCAGTGGCTCCCCGGCAGGGTCGCGGCCATGATCGGCGAGCGGCGCGCGGCGACGCTCTCCCTGCGCGAACGCACCGAGCCCGAACCGCGGCGCGCCGGGCCCGAACCGCAGCGCACCGGGCCGGCGTCGCGGCTCCGCCGCCGCGCGGTACCGGTGGCGGCGGCCGCGACCCTGGCCGTCGCCGGGGCCGCCTGGGCCTTCATCGCGCTCCAGCACCCCTTCGACACCGCGGGCGGCACGGGGACGTCCGGCTCGACGGCGACCGCGAAGGCCGCCGCCTGGAGCGGGGACCCGTGCGACGTCACCAACTACACCCTCATCCAGGACCACCAGCTCACCAGCGTCGGACAGGCCGGCGGCCTCACCAACGGCGCCGACCGCGTGAAGACCTGCACCTGGAAGGTCGGACCCGCGACGGTGGACAACAACCGGACGCTGACACTGGCCTACTCCACCGCCCCGTTCCACCTGATCACGGACCGCAAGGCACCGAAGGAGCCGGCCAACGCCCAGCTGGACAAGCTCAACTCCGCCGCGGCCTACGCGAACCAGGACGAGGACCGGTGCGAAATCGACTGGCGGACCCCCGACGGCTACGCCGCCGTCCTCGAATCCGAGCCCGGCGGCAGCGCCTCGTGCATCACCGGCACCCGGTTCGCCCAGGACCTGGCCCCCAAACTGGCCGGCGGAACCTAGCGCACCCCCGTACTGCCCGGTCAGCGGGGCGGGAACGAAGCCAGCGAGAGGTCCCACTCGTCAGCCGCGCGGAGCAGCGCCGCGGCGTCCGACCTGACGTCCACGACGTACTGGTAGAGGTCGGCCCCGTCATCACCCTGTCGCCACGGCGGCGCCGCCTCCAGGGACAGGTGAACGCGCATCAGCACGCTCCCGCCCTGACTTCGACCGGCGAGGCCGAAAGCCAGGACCGGCTCGATGAACGACATGTCCGGCGCCAGCTCACCGTCGGCATCAGGTTCGGTGACGCCCACCGTTCCCGTGGCCACCGCGCGCAGCCACGCGGAAACCCGGCGGGCCTCATCGGTGAGCAGACACGGTGCGGCGAAGGACCAGCTTCCCCCAGGAGCCGTCACCGTGCCTTCGACCACCAGCCAGTTGTCGTCGTACGGGTCGCCACACACAGTGGCGAACTCGTAACGCGCCGGGCGGAGGCCGACACTGCAGGAGAGATCGTTCAGGAGCACTCGGCCAGGATGTCATGCGTCGGCCAGTCGGACGTCGTAGTGGCTGGTCACGGCGACGCCCTGGTGCGGAAACCGCGTGGCCGTCGGCCGCCCGGCGCCGGTATCGTCCGGTCTCGGACCAGCAGCCGTACGAGCGGCCTCCCGCGTTCAGAGAGCGATTCCCATGACCAGCCGGCGAACCACTACGACGACGACCCTGTGGCGCCCCACCGGCCCCGAGGAGCTGGATCTGGTCCGCGAGCTGGACTGGCGGGCCTGGCCGCCTCGGCTTCCCGAGCAGCCGATCTTCTACCCGGTCCTCAACGAGGACTACGCGATCAAGATCGCGCGGGACTGGAACGTGAAGCACAGCGGCGTCGGCTTCGTCACCCGGTTCGAGGTCGACTCGGAGTTCTTGCGCCGCTACCCCGTCCAGCAGGCGGGCGGGCGGACGATCCTCGAGCTGTGGGTCCCGGCCGAGGAGCTGGACGACTTCAACGCCCACATCGTCGGCGAGATCCAGGTGGTCCACGAGTTCCGCTGAGGGCAGCGTGCCGCGACGCGCGCGGGTGCCACTACCGTGGTCCCGTGAACGTTTGCGTCTTCCTCTCCGCCGCCGACCTCGACGTGCGCTACACCGAGCCCGCCCGCCGGTTCGCCGAGCTGCTCGGCAAGGCCGGCCACACCCTCGTCTGGGGCGGCTCCGACACCGGCCTGATGAAGGTCGTCGCGGACGGCGTCAGCGGCGCCGGCGGAAGGCTCTCGGGAGTCTCGGTCGACTTCCTGGCGGCCAAGGCGCGTCCGGTCTCCGCCCCCGACGAGATGGTCGTCACCCACAGCCTCGCCGAGCGCAAGGCGACGCTCATGGAGCGGGCCGACGCGTTCGTGATCATGGTGGGCGGCATGGGCACGCTCGACGAGGCCACCGAGATCCTGGAGCTGAGGAAGCACGGCAGGACCGCGAAGCCGGTCGTCCTGCTGAACACGGCCGGCTTCTACGACGGCCTGCGCGAGCAACTGAGCCGCATGGAGGACGAGGGCTTCCTCCCGATCCCGCTGGCCGAGCTGGTGTTCATCGCCGACGAACCCGCCGACGCGCTCGCCCACCTGGAACACACCGCCAAGAGCGCCTGATTCAGCCTCGGCGGCCGGCCAGCTCCTCCTTGAGGAGGGGGAGCAGCCGGTCCCAGTGGAGCCCCAGCCCGGCGGCGCTGAACGCGTCGGTGTCGGACATCGTGAAGCCGTGGACGGTGCCGGGGTAGATCTCGGAGGTGTGGCGGACGCCTGCGGCGTCCAGGGCCCGGTTGAGCTCCGCGAGGGCCCCGGGCGTGAGGTCGCTCTCGGCATGGCCGAGGTGGACCCGGGCGGTGATGGTCGAGAAGAGGCCGGGCCCGTCGGCGCCCACGGGGCCGTGGAACGCGGCGACGGCGGCCACCCGGTCCGCGTGGGCCGCGGCGGTGCGCACGGCCAGGAGCCCGCCGATGCAGTACCCGGTCACCGCGACCGGGCCGGCGGCGACCTCGGGCTGCGCGGAGAGGAAGTCGAGGTAGGCGTCGGCGTCACTCAGGGCACGTTCGACGGTGTGCGCCTGGATCAGGGGCATCAGCTGGGCCATGACCTGGGGACGGGCCTCCTCCCCGATGTGCGCGGGAAGCGCGAACACCGGTGCCGGGCCGTGTCGGTAGAAGAGGTTGGGGACGAGTACGTAGTACCCGTGTCCGGCCAACTCGCTGGCCAGTACCGTCAGTACGGGCCGGATGCCGAAGCCGTCCGCGTACATCAGGACCCCCGGGTACCGCCCGCCGCCGCCGTCGGGAAAGGCGGCGAACGCGTCGGCCCGGCCGTCCGCGGTGGGGATCAGCAGCGTCGTGATGGGCATGAAACTCCTGTCGTCGTCGTTGACTTGGTGAACCTCTGGTCAACACGACGAAGGGCGGAGCCCGCGCGGCGGCGCGAGGTCCCGGATCGGCCGGCGGGACCAGACCGTCCCGCACGGTGCTCAGAGGAGCACCGGGTCACCGATCCGTGCGTGGCGCGATGCCGTCCCGGTGGTCATGCCCCCAACGTAGACCACGGAACAAGGCGGGCACCACCTCCGCAGGGCGAATACAGGGACGAATCATCACGCGTAGGGCGGAGTTCGGGGTGGTTCGTCCCGGGTGCGTACCCCTCTCACTAACCTGGAGACCGCCGAGGCATCCCAGGCCAGCGAGGAACTCCGGTTGACGCGACGCAGGACGCGCAGGACGAGCATCCCACGTGTGGGCTCCGCCTGGCCACGGGTGCGCTACCGGTTCGACACCATCGTGGCGCGCGGGACCGCCGCCCTGATCGGCTGGCTCACCCTCCTGTGCCTGGCCATCGTGGTCCCGGCCAGCGCGGCCCTGGTGTGGGCCAGGCGGGACGGGCCCACCACCTGGTCGGGACAGGTCGTGGCCGTGTGGGTGAGCGTGGGCCAGACACTGAAGATCGGCGGCGCCGTCGGCAGCCCGCTGTACGTGCTCATGTCCGTTCTGCTGGCCCTCGTCGCCCTGCTGTTCGTCTCCACCCTCGTCGGCCTCATCACCAACGGACTCAACGACAAGGTCCTCGACCTGCGCCGCGGCCGCTCCACCGTCCTGGAGGCGGGACACACCGTCCTGCTCGGCTGGTCCGACCAGGTCTTCCCGATCATCTGCGAACTCGTCGAGGCCAACGCCAACCGCCGCCGGGCCGTCATCGCCGTCCTCGCCCCCAAGGACACGGCCGAGATGGAGGACGAGATCGCCACCGCCGTCGGCCGGCTCGGCCGCACCCGGCTGATCTGCCGCAGCGGCGTCACCACCGACCCCGCGGTCCTCTCCCTGGTCAGCCCCGCATCGGCCCGCGCCGTCCTGGTCCTCACCCACGAGGGCGCGGACGGAGACGCCCACGTGGTCAGGACGCTCCTGGCCGTGGAGGCGGCCGTGCGCGGGCGGGGCGGCGGCCCCGCCGTGGTCGCGGCGGTGCGCGACGGCCGCCACCGCCGCGCCGCCGAGCTCGCCGCGGGCAGCCGCGGCCGGGTACTGGACATCGAGGACGTGACCGCCCGGCTCATCGCCCAGACCTGCTGCGAACCCGGCCTCTCCCTCGTCCACCGGGAACTGCTCGACTTCGAAGGCGACGAGATCTACACCGTGGCCGACCCCTCCCTGACGGGACGCACCTTCGGCGAACTGCTCCTCGCCTACGACACCTCCACCGTTATCGGACTCCTGCGCTCCGGCGGGGGCCGCGTCGAGCTCAACCCCGCCGCGGACAGCGTCCTCGGCGACGGCGACCGCATCGTCCTGATCACCGCGGACGACGACACCGCGACCCCGGCCGCCGAGCCGCCCGCCGTGGACGAGCCGGCCATCGCCGCACCGCCCCGGGCGCCCCGGCCGGCCGGGCGCTTCCTGCTGCTCGGCTGGAACCACCGTGCCCCGCTCGTCATGGAACAACTCGACGCGCACGCCCCGCCGGGGTCCACCCTCACGGTCATGGCGCAGGGCACGGAACTCCTCCGCGAGGCCGACCGCTGCGCCCTGGCACCCGGCCGCCGGATGCACGTCGACGTCCTCGACGGCGACATCACCGATCCGCGCGTCCTGGACGACCTGGACGTCCTGTCCTTCGACCGGGCCGTCGTCCTCGGACACGACGTCCAGGACACCGCCCCCGGCGCGCTCACCGGCGACGACAGGACCCTGGTGACCCTCCTCCACCTGCGCGCGCTGGAGCAGGCCGCCGGACGCGAACTGCCCGTCGTGACCGAGATGACGGACGACCGGAGCCGGTTGCTGGCCCCCGCCCGGGAGGGTGCGGACTTCGTCGTCGGAGGCCGGATCATCAGCCTCCTGATGACGCAGATCGCCGAGAACGGGCACCTCGCCGCCGTCTTCGACAGCCTCTTCTCGGCCGACGGCGACACCCTCCACCTGAGGCCCGCCACGGGATACGTCCGGCCCGGCCGCCCGACCACCTTCGCCACCGTCGTGGAGTCCGGCCGCCGCCAGGGCCACTGCGTCATCGGCTACCGGCTGCACGACGCCGCCGCGCACGGCCCCTCGTACGGGGTACGGCTGAACCCGGACAAGCGCGAAAGGCTGGCCTTCGGCCCCCAGGACGCGGTGATCGTGCTCGCCCCGGCCACCGGCGCCGCCCCGCCCCGCGAACGCCCCCGCACCGTCCCCGCCCCGAACCGCACGATCTCCCTCCGGAAGCGGTGACCGTCAGCCGAGGCCCCCACCGGCGGGGGCACGGCCGTCGCGGCGGGTCAGGCGGTGCCACCAGTGGCGGCGGCGCGGGTGGACGGCCCGGCCCATCCGGCGGCCCAGGAGCAGGTAGCCGAGCAACGCCCCCGCGGTGTTGAGGATGACGTCGTCCACGTCGAAGGCGCGCCCGGTGACCAGGGCGCCCTGGATCAGTTCGACGAGCGTCATCACCACGGCCGTCACGGCCGCCACCCTCAGCAGCCCGCGGGCCTGGGGGAGGAGGACGGGCAGCAGCACCCCGAAGGGCACACCGAGCAGCACGTTCCCGCCGAGCTGCTTCACGGCCTCGCTGACGCTCGCGTGGTCGAGGTACGGGCCGATCGAGGCGCCCGGGCGGGTGTTGCTGTGCACCAGCCCGGCCGAGGCCGCCGAGGGCTCCAGGGTGACGTGTGCGAGGGCCAGACTGAACAGCACCGTCCCGGCGAAGGCCGCCAGCACCGCCAGGGCCCGTGCCACGGGCCGTGCGGGTGGCCGGGCGAAGGGCGCGGGCTCCCGCGCCCGCTCCACGCCCTCCGCCGTCCCCGTCCGTCCCGTCGCCTCCGCCCGCCGCCTCCCCTTCGCCCGGCGCACCGCGGCGAGCTTCCCGCGCACGTCCATCGACCGCTCCCTCCGTGACCGGCTTCGTACCGTGCAGGCGCGTGTACCCCGCCGCACGGCGCCGACGCACCCACGGCGCAATCTCAACCCCGCCCGGATGAGCATGAACTGACGGGGCGTCCGATCGGCATGAACACTTCGGAGAAGGCACCCGCACCCTCTACGTCGGCGCCGGCTCCCTCTCCGCCTACGTCGAGCCGGGCGCGCTCGACCAGCGGGCCGTCACGGTCGACGCCGGCCGCACCGCGGCCGCACTGAGGCTGCCGCACGCCACGCTCGGCCCACCGGCCTGGACCCCGCGCGGTCGTACGCGGTCTCGAAACAGCGCGGACTGCTCGACCGGCTGGGGGACTTCTTCTCCGGCAACCCGACGGGGGAGCAGGCCGTCCAGAAGCTCGCCGTCGAACGCATCGGCGAGGCCGCCAAGGCCGGCGGGCTCGTCCGGCGCGCCGAACGCAACACCACGGCGGTACTCGAAGGACTGCTGCGCTCCCTCGGCTTCATGGAGGTCACGGTCTCCTACGCCTGACCCGCGCGGGTCAGTGCGTCAGCTGGAAGTGCACGACGGAGATGTCGTCGGTCGGCGCGATGTCGGGGTAGTGGAACCGCAGCTTGTCCCGCAGCTCGGCGAGATCGCGGAACCCGTCGGCGAGCGCGTCCGCGTCGGTCAGCTCGGCGACGCGCAGGGAACGCACCTGGGTGACGACACCGGCCAGCACCACCTCGTCGTCCAGCTCGAACACCATCTCCACGGGGCCCGTCTCCACCGGGTCACGGAACCGCACCGTGGTCGTCTTCGACCCGGCGCGCACGGCGTCCAGGTAGTCGGGGTGGAAGTGGAGCCTCTGCGTATCCATCGTGCTGGTCATCCACCAGACCCTACGCGTACGCGCCCCGGCGGGATCACTGCTGTCGGCGGCGCACGGTGTCGCCCCAGTAGCCCCCGACCTCGCGGTGGTAGGCGGCGTCGGCGAGGTGCGCGTCCCTGATGAACTCGGGTGCGTCCTTGATCTGTTGCCTGGTGCGGTCGACGTGGATCTTCTCTTCGGTGGTGTCGATCCGGGTGATCGTGCCGGCGGGCAGGAGAACTTCCCTGCCGAAGATCCAGGGGCCGGTGTCGACGACGATCCAGGAGGCGCCGGTGTCGTAGGAGTGTTTGTCGACCTTGCCGATGGTGCCGTCGACGGCTTCCACCTTGTAGCCGGTGAGGTCCCTGTCCTCGAAGTGGGCGACGGTGAGGTGGTAGGCCCAGATGTTGTCGTTCACGGGTACGTGTTCCCTCCGCGGTGGTGGGTCAGGGGCGTCTTGGGGGCTCGTCTGCCCCGGATCGGCCGATCGACGCACGCCGGCTGGGCCGGGCCCCGTCCGGACCCCCGACGACGCCCGCCCCGACCCCCGTGCGGGGTGTCGGGGC
>NZ_JBHVUQ010000255.1:6371-8670 GCF_042884105.1 Streptomyces sp. NPDC058157 | reverse complement strand
CCTCCACCTCGACCTGCCCGCGGGCACCCGCGTCAAGGCCGACGTCCCCTCCCGGGACGCGGGCGGCCTCACCCCCGGCGCACGGGCCTCCGTCGGCCTGGCCGAGCGTCCCGTGCTCGTCGTGGCGAGGGCCGCGTGAGCGAACTCGCCGCCGTCCTCTTCGACATGGACGGCACCCTCGTGGACACCGAGGTGCTGTGGTGGGAGACCACCGAGGAGGTCGCGGACCGCCTCGGCCACCGGCTCGGGCCGGCCGACGCCCCCGAGGTGGTCGGCCGCGCGGTCCCCGACACCGCCGCCCACCTCGTACGGGTCACCGGCGCCGCGGACGCCCCGGCGGTGGCGGACGAACTCACCGAAGGCTTCTTCCGGCGGGTCGCGGCGGGCGCGCCCGTCCGGCCCGGCGCCCAGCGGCTGCTGACCGCCCTTCAGGCTCAGGGCGTGCCCTTCGCCCTGGTCAGCGCCTCGCCCCGGGTGGTCGTCGACCAGGTGGTGGGCGGCGCGCTGGCGCACGTCCCGTTCGCCTTCACCCTGTCCGCCGACGACACCGCGCGCACCAAGCCGCACCCCGACCCGTACCGCGCGGCGGCCGAACGCCTGGGCCTCGCGCCGGGGGAGTGCGTCGCGGTGGAGGACTCCCCGGACGGCGCGGCCTCCGCCGAGTCGGCCGGCTGCCCGGTCCTGGTCGTGCCCTCCCTGCTGGACGTGCCCCGGTCGGCGGCGCGCACCTTCGCGTCCTCCCTGGAGGAGGTCACCCCGGAACTGCTGCGCGGCCTCAGGCGCACAGCCCGATGATGTCGCGGATCCCGTCGGCGTAGGCGGCGCTCGCGCTGCCGGGCCGGCCGGCCAGGTCCCCGCCGGTCAGCTGCGGCAGCCCGGCCCGGACCTGGGCGGCGCACCGCCCGTAGAGCCCCGCGTCGTCCGCGGACCCGTCGTCCAGGGTGGTCAGCAGCGCGAGCAGGGTCCGCAGCAGCGCCTCACGGGTCGCCAGCCGGGGCGGCCCGGCCACCCAGACGGCCATCAGCACCGCACAGGCCGCGGGGGCGGGCGGGCAGAGCCTGGACCGGGCGAAGACGTGCCCCTCCAGGGCGTGGAAGGCCGCCGGATGCCCCTCGGCGGCATGCCACAGGGTGTCCTCCAGATGGCCCGCCGAACGGCCGCAGCCGCATGTGACGGACGCCCAGTCGTGCCGTGCGATCTCGGCCCCCACGGCGGCGGGCACCAGCGGGCTGCTGCGCACGGTGTCCTTGTCCTTCCCTCTCATGAGCCCCAAGTATGGGAGCCGGGACGGGGCCGGTCGACCACGGCCGTCCGAGGGGCGGACACGACGGAGCCGGGACGCCGCAGGGCGTCCCGGCTCGGTCACGTCGGGGGCGAGGAAAGCGGGGGGACTAACGCGGTAGGAGTGGTGAGAAGGAAGTCCGCCCATGGCCTCGCCGGGGCCAAAAGTAGCACCTACCCCGGGATCAGCGCACGGAGGTTTTCCGGGGTGAACACCACCGAGTCCGGGTGCAGCCCCTCCGGCCGCTCCAGCCCGATGTAGGTGACCGGCCCGGCCGGCGGCTCCGTGCCGTCCCACTCCGTGGTGGCGGTGGCCCGCCCGGCCAGCAGGCCGACCAGGTGGCCGACCGTCAGGTACTCGCGCTCGACGACCGCGCGCACCAGCGTGCCGACCGTCGCCCGGTTCTCCTCCACCCGGTTGCCGCCCGGAGTTCCGCGCAGGTACAGGTGCAGCCACTTCGCCCGCCACCCGCCGTCCTCCCCGCGCAGGAACACCAGCGGCAGGGCGACCCGGCCGGGCCCGCGCAGCTCCGACTTCATGCGCACCGTACGCGCTTCGAAGGGCCGGCCCAGCTGCTCGCCGTCGCGGAGCATGAAGCCGAAGAAGGACTCGGCCACCTCCTCGAAGCCCTCCCCGGAGAAGAGGTTGACCTGCGGGACGATGAAGTCGCCCTGGACGGCGTCCAGGCGCAGGTTGATGAACTCGGAGGCGCCGTCGGGCGCGGGGGCGTTCGTGATGTCGCCGGAATGCTCTCCGCCGACCGCCTGGAGGGCCGTGTACGACAGCCAGGACACGGTGTCGTACGAGGAGTCCAGGATCACCGCCGACAGGTCGTAGTCGGTGCTCCGCGCCGTCTGCGTCCAGTGCACGAAGAACCGCAGCAGCTCCCCGTCGACCTCGGACTGCGAACCGCGCGGCAGCACGCCGAGCCCGGAGGCCGTCGCCTTCCCGCTCAGCGGCAGTGCCACGTCGAGGACGGCGGGGTCGACCAGCAGGTGCCCCGGCTCGGGGAGGCGG
>NZ_JBHVUQ010000255.1:0-6361 GCF_042884105.1 Streptomyces sp. NPDC058157 | reverse complement strand
CGCCCCACCTCCGCGTCCAGGGCCGCGATCAGCCGCCCGGCCTCTTCCGCCGGCAGGGGCGCGCGGGTGTCGGCGCCGACCCAGGCGCTGCCGCGGCGGTTGACGAAGACCCGGCGGGCCACCGGACCGCCGGTCCGGTGGTGGAGGTGCTCGCGCACCGACAGCAGGACCCGGCCGGACACCTGCGGGAGGGCCTCCTCGGCGGCCGCCGCGACCGCCCCGCGCTCCTCGGGGCCCGCGCAGGCGCGCAGCAGCCGGTCCACGGAGCGCAGCAGCCGGCCGGGCGCGGCCGCCGCCAGCAGCCGCGCCGCGCCCGCGGTCTCACCGGCGCCGAGGAGTTCCTCGGCCCGGCTCTCCAGGGTCCGGGCCGCCAGCTCGCCCCGGGCCACGGCGAACACCTGCGCGGCGTGCGGCCGGTGCGGGTACTCGTGCGGGTGGAGCCGCTCGCCGAGCCGCTTGAACTCCTCGCGGTGCGCGAGGACGTCGGCGAGCTTGGCGGGGGAGCCGGCGACGACCGCGTCCAGGGCCGCCAGCAGGGCCCGCCGCACCGGCCGGGACAGGGACTTCAGCCGGGTCGGCTCCGTGAGCGTCACGTCCCCGTCCGACAGGGCGCAGGCCAGCCGGAGCACGTCGGTGACGGTGTCCACCAGCAGCTCCGCACCGAGGGCGAGCCGGGCCCGGTTGACCACGGCGCGGTTCTCGCGGACCGGGATCTCCGGCGGCTGCGGGCCGTCGGCGCAGTGCCCGGCGAGCAGCGCGAGGTCCCGCAGCCCCTCCTCGCCCAGCGGCGTGCCGCTGCCCGCCAGGGCCAGGTAGAGGGCGCTCACCTCCTCCTCGGCCGGGCCGCCCGGGTGCAGCACCGTCATCCGGTCCCCGGCGGCGGCGATCAGCTCCTCGTGCGCGCCGAGCATCTCCTCGTAGGTGTGCCGGTAGTTGCCGTACGAGGGGAGGGTCAGCAGGTCGAGGACGCCCGTGCTCAGCTGCGCGAGGGTCCCCGGGCGCGCGTCGGCGTCGGCGAGGGCCTCACGGACGCAACCCATCCAGAAGTCGAACGTGTCCGGCACGCCGGCCGGGAAGTCCTTGAAGTACACGTTGTGCACGACGTGGTCGCCGGTCATCTCGCGGACGGTGGCCAGCGTGCGCGAAGCGGTTTCCACGACCGTCTCCTCCGCGAGCCCCGACAGGCGCTCCAGCAGCGGGGCCGAGAGCTTGAAACCGACGGACAGCAGCGCGGCGTCGAACTGCCGCGCGGCCGTGCCGCCCTGCCCGGCCGGACCCGATGGGGCCGGGACGCGGAGGGTGTGCCGGACGACCAGGGATTCGAGAGGGTGTGCCATTCGCGCATGCTCCCAGACCCGCCCCGCCGCACGCACACGGGTTTCCCGCCCGCGTACGCTCTGCGACGTGCCCCGATCCCGTCTCCACCGCGTCGCCGTCCTCGTCCTCGAAGGGGCCAAGCCGCTCGACGTCGGGATCCCCGCGCAGGTCTTCAGCACCCGCGCGAGCATGCCGTACGAGGTCCGGGTGTGCGGCGCGGCCCCCGGGCTGGTCACCGGCGGCGACGGCCTCTCGTACCACGTCACCCACGGGCTGGAGGCGCTGGAGTGGGCCGACATCGTCTTCGTCCCCGGCTACCGCTTCCCCGACCGCGAGGACCCGCCGCGCGCCGTGGTCGAGGCGCTGACCGCGGCCCACGGCCGGGGCGCCCGCCTCGCCGCCATCTCGACGGGGGCCTTCGCGCTCGCCGCCACCGGCCTGCTCGACGGCAAACGGGCCACCACGCACTGGCACTACACACGGGCGCTGACGGCGAAACACCCCCTCGTCCGGCTCGACGAGAACGTGCTGTTCGTGGACGAGGGCAGCGTCCTGACCTCGGCCGGCGCCGCCTCGGGCATCGACCTGTGCCTGCACATCCTGCGCCGCGACCTCGGCGTGGCCGCCGCCAACCACACCGCCCGGCGGCTGGTGGCGGCCCCCTACCGCAGCGGCGGCCAGGCGCAGTACCTGCCGCGCAGCGTGCCGGAGCCGCTCGGGGAGCGGTTCTCCGCCACCCGCGAGTGGGCGCTGCACCGGCTGGGCGAGCCCCTGACCCTCGAAGCCCTCGCCCAGCACGCGGCCGTGTCGCCCCGTACGTTCTCGCGGCGCTTCGCCCAGGACACCGGGTACACGCCGATGCAGTGGATCATGCGGGCCCGGGTCGACGTCGCCCGCGAGCTGCTGGAGCGCTCCGAGCGGAGCGTCGAACAGATCGCCGCCGACGTGGGCCTGGGCACCGGCGCCAACCTGCGCCTGCACTTCCAGCGGATCCTCGGCACCACCCCGACCGAGTACCGGCGCACCTTCACCCGGGGCGAGTAGCCCGCGCCGTGCCGTCCGGGGCCGGCGGGCGGCGGGCGGCGGGCGGCGGGCGGTTGGCGGTTGGCGAGATACTTTCGAACCGTGGCGATCTCGCCACTGTCACGGACGGGCGGCGCGGGCGAACCTGGGGGCGAACAGAAGGGGACACCGCTCATGACTCGCATCGCCATCAACGGATTCGGCCGCATCGGACGCAACGTGCTGCGCGCGCTGCTCGAACGCGACAGCGACCTGGAGGTCGTGGCCGTCAACGACCTCACCGAGCCGGCCACCCTCGCGCGGCTGCTCGCCTACGACTCCACGGCCGGCCGCCTCGGCCGCCCGGTGACCGTCGACGGCACCACCCTCGTGGTCGACGGCCGGCGCATCGCGGTCCTCGCCGAGCGCGAGCCGGAGCAGCTGCCCTGGGCCGAACTCGGCGTCGACATCGTGCTGGAGGCCACCGGCCGCTTCACCTCCGCGGAGGCCGCCCGCGCCCACATCAAGGCGGGCGCGAAGAAGGTGCTCGTCAGCGCCCCCTCGGACGGCGCGGACGTGACGCTCGCCTACGGCGTGAACACCGACGCCTACGACCCCGAGCTGCACACCATCGTCTCGAACGCCTCGTGCACGACGAACGCGCTCGCGCCGCTGGCCGCCGTCCTCGACGAACTGGCCGGCATCGAGCACGGGTTCATGACCACGGTGCACGCCTACACCCAGGAGCAGGCCCTCCAGGACGGCCCGCACCGCGACCCGCGCCGGGCCCGCGCCGCCGCCGTGAACATCGTGCCGACCACGACCGGCGCCGCCAAGGCGATCGGCCTCGTGCTGCCGAACCTCGACGGGAAGCTGTCGGGCGACTCGATCCGCGTGCCCGTCCCGGTCGGCTCCATCGTCGAGCTGAACACGACGGTCTCCCGCGACGTCACCCGCGACGAGGTGCTGGCGGCCTACCGCGCCGCCGCCGAGGGCCCGCTGGCCGGGGTGCTGGAGTACTCCGAGGACCCGCTGGTCTCCTCCGACATCACCGGCAACCCCGCCTCCTCGATCTTCGACTCGGAGCTCACCCGCGTCGAGGGCCGCCACGTCAAGGTGGTCGCCTGGTACGACAACGAGTGGGGCTTCTCGAACCGCGTGATCGACACCCTCACCCTGCTCGCGGGCTGAGACCCCCCGCCCCGGTCCTCCGTCCAGGACCGGGGCGGGTCCACGTCAGCCCCGGGGCGGGTCCACGTCAGCCCCGGGGCAGGATCACGGTCATCCCGCGTCCCGGCGCCGTGCCCATCGCGGCCAGCGCCGCCGGGGCCGCGTCCAGCGGGATCGCCGAGGTGACCAGCAGGTCCGGGCGCAGGGCGCCCGAGCGGACCAGTTCCAGCATCGGGGGATAGGCGTGCGCGGCCATGCCGTGGCTGCCGAGGACCTCCAGCTCCCAGCCGATCAGCCGGTCCAGCGGCAGCACCGCCGGTCCGGCCGCCGCCGGGAGCAGCCCCACCTGGACGTGCCGGCCGCGCCGCCTCAGCCCGTTCACCGAGGCGGCCGCGGTCGCGGGGGAGCCCAGCGCGTCCAGTGAGAGGTGCGCCCCGCCGCCGGTCAGCTCGCGCACCGCCGCGGCCGTCCCGCCCGGCCCGGCGGTGGCGGGGTCCACGCAGTGCGCCGCCCCGGACTCCCGGGCCAGCTCGCGGGCCGCGGGTGCGGTGTCGACGGCCACCACCCGGGCCCCGGCGGCAGCCGCGATCATCACGGCGGACAGGCCGACCCCGCCGCAGCCGTGCACGGCGACCCATTCGCCGGGCCTGACCCTGCCCTGTGCGACCACCGCCCGGAAGGCGGTGGCGAAGCGGCACCCCAGGGCGGCCGCGGTCGCGTACGACAGCTCCTCCGGCACCGCCACCAGGTTCACGTCGGCGTGGTCCAGGGCCACGTACTCGGCGAAGGAACCCCAGTGGGTGAACCCGGGCTGGGTCTGCCGGGCGCACACCTGGTGGTCCCCGGCCGCGCAGTCGGCGCAGGTGCCGCAGGCGCAGACGAAGGGCACGGTCACCCGGTCGCCGGGCCGCCAGTCCGCCACGCCCGGACCCACCGCCTCGACGACTCCGGCCAGTTCGTGCCCCGGTACGTGCGGCAGGGTGACGTCCGGATCGTGGCCCATCCAGCCGTGCCAGTCGCTGCGGCACAGCCCGGTGGCCTCGACGCGCACCACGACCCCGCCCGCCGCCGGTACCGGATCGGGTACCTCCCGCACCTCGGCCGGTTCCCCGTACCGCTCGAACACCACCGCGCGCATGGCCCCCGCCCTCCTGTGGTCCGGCCCGCAGGCTACCGCGCGGCGGTGGCGGCCCGCCTCAGGGCCAGGGCCGCCAGCGCCTCGGGGGCGCCGGCCTGGCCGCGGATGCCGGGGAAGGCGTTCACGTCGACGATGAGGGGCCCGTCGCCGGTCGCGATGACGTCCACCCCGTACACGTCCAGCCCGAAGACCTCGCCCACGCGCAGGGCGAGGGCGGCCCAGCCGTCCGGCAGCCGGTCCGGGCCCCGGGCCGGCTCCCCGCCGCCGTCGGCGAGTTCGGACCGGCGCAGGCCGGCGAATACCTCGTCCCCGACCACCCACAGCTTGTGGTCCCAGCCGTCGTTGGGCGCGAACGCCTGGGTGATCACCGGCTCCGCGCCCCAGCGCGGCTCCAGCTCCCGCAGCCCGCCGGGGCCCTCCAGGCGGACCACCAGGTCGTCCTTGCGGCTGCGCCGGCTCTTGGCCACCAGCGGCCACCCGAGGCCCTCGGCGGACCCCAGCAGCGACAGCGCGGCGAACGTGCGGGTGGCCGCGAAGGGCAGCCCGGCCCCCAGGGCCAGTTCGGCCATGCCGGTGCGGTCCTGGCAGCGCTCTGTGGCGGCGGCGGAGTTCAGCACCGGCGCGCCCGCCCCCTCCAGCGCGCGGGCCAGTTCCAGCGCCGCCGGGGTGCGGGCCTTGAGCAGGTAGACGTCGGCGGCCGCGGCGGGGGCCGCGGCGGCGCCCGCCCCGGGGTGCAGCACCTCCACCTCGTGCCGTCCGCCGAGCAGGGCGGCGGTGGCCGCCAGCAGCGGGTGCCCGGGGTCCGGGGTGATCAGGCCGATCCTCACGCGCCGTCCCCCGCACGTGCCGTCGCCTGCGCCGGGATGGCCACCGGCAGCGGGTACGGCCGGGCCGGGGGGCACAGCGGTGCGGACGTCCGCCCGCCCGCCCGGGCCAGGTCCAGGACGGCCCCGGCCACCCGGGCCGCCGCGTCGGGCACCTGCCGGAAGCTCGGGAAGTCGTTGACGTCGACCACCACCGGCCCGTCGGGCCCCAGCAGCACGTCCACCCCGTAGAGGTCCAGCCCGTAGACCTCGCCCACCCGGGCGGCGATCTGTGCGACCTCGGCCGGCAGCGGCACCCGGCGCTCGCGGACCGCCGGGTCGGGGTGCAGGGGGGAGCAGCGCTCGGTGGCGTGCAGTTCCCCGTTCACGCAGTACACCTTGATGTCGGTGCCCGGGTTGGGGACGTAGGGCTGGGCGATGAGCATGCCCTCGCCCGCGAGTTCGGGGAGCAGCGCCGCGAGCCGGTCCGGCGAGGGCAGCAGGTGCACCCCCCGCCCGGAGCTGCCGTCGGCCGGTTTGACCACGAGCGGGTAGAGCTCGTCGGGTATCTCCGCCAGGAGTTCGGGGCGGGCCACCGCGTACGTGGGCGGCAGGGGGAGCCCCCGGGCGCTGCCGAGGGCGGCGGCGAGCGCCTTGTCCCGGACCCCGCGGATCGACCGGGCGTCGTTGACGGTGGTCACCCCGGCGGCGGCCGCGGCCTCCAGGAGGGTGAGCCCGGGGCCTCCCGAGACGGTCTTGAGCACCCAGGCGTCGTGCGTGCCGGCCCGCACCAGGTCGGTCATGCGCAGCAGCGAGCCGCCGGGCCGCACGACGTCCACCCGGTGGCCCCACGCGGTCAGCTGACGGATCACCTCGTTCGGCATGCCGTCGTGGCGGTAGTGCTCCTCCACCAGGAAGCAGAGCCTCATGG
>NZ_JBHVUQ010000254.1:0-8703 GCF_042884105.1 Streptomyces sp. NPDC058157 | reverse complement strand
GATCTCGACCCCTTTAGCTTCGTGGTCAGCCCCAGCGGTGTCGGAGCGCCGAACATCGAAGCCCGCCCCGGACGACACCCCACCCCGGCACCGACCCCGGCCACCCCCGACCCCCCGCCCGGCCAGGGCAACGGCCCCCGAAGCCACCGCCACCCCCCGCCCGACCAGGGCACCACCCCCCCCGCCTAAACCCCCCGCACCTCCACCCCGCTCACCACACCCCCCGCCTCGTCCTCCACCACCACCGCCTCCCCGGCCCACCGCACGGTGTACCGCTCGACCTCCCCCGCCCCGAACCCCGCCCCCGGATCCCGGATCACCACCCCGCCCCCGGTCCGCCCCCGCGCCGGCGCCCACGCCTCCAGCCCCACCGAGCCGTCCGCGCGCCGCACCGCCAGCACCGACCCCGCCCGCGCCAGCACCGGGGTGCGCCCGAGCGGGGCGTCCAGCAGCACCTGGGCCGGCCCCTCGTGCGCCGCCCCCGTCGCCGTGTCGTACCACCGCCCCCGCGGCAACCGCACCGCCCGCCGGTCCGCCCCGCACTCCAGCACCGGCGCCACCAGCAGCGCGTCCCCCAACAGGAACGCGTCCTCGCAGTCCCGCAGCCGCCGGTCCTCCGGCGCCCCCCACCACAGCGGCCGCACGTACGGCGCCCCCGTCCGCCGCGCCAGGTGCGCCAGCGTCACGAAGTACGGCCGCAGCCGCTCCCGCTCCGCCAGCACCCGCGCCGCCCCCCGCTCCACCTCCGGCCCGAACTCCCACGGCTCCCGCCGCCCCGCCCACAGCGCCGAATGCGTCCGGAACAGCGGCAGGTACGCCCCCAGCTCCAGCCACCGCAGGTACAGCTCCGGCGACGGAGACCCCCCGAACCCCCCCACGTCCGGCCCCGAGTACGGCACCCCGCACAGCCCCAGCCCCAGCACCAGCGCCAGCGACGCCCGCAGCCCCTCCCAGCTGCTCTCCACGTCACCCGACCAGGTCCCCCCGTACCGCTGCATCCCCGCCCACCCCGACCGGGAGAACAGGAACGGCCGCTCCTCCGGCCGCAGCCGCACCAGCCCCTCCCACCCCGCCCGCGCCATCGCCAGCGCGTACACGTTGTGCCCCTCCCGGTGGTCGCCCCCCGCCCCCTCCAGCACGTGCCGCGCCGACCGGGGCAGCGTCGCGTCCCCCCAGGGCGCGAACGACACCGGCTCGTTCATGTCGTGCCAGAACCCGGAGAACCCCTGCGCGAGCCGCTCCCCGTACAGCCGCCCCCACCACTCCCGCACCGCCGGGTCCGTGAAGTCCGGATAGGCGCACTCACCCGGCCAGACCTCCCCCCGCACCTCCCGCCCCTTCCCGTCCCGCACGAACGCCCCGTGCGGCCCGACCTCCAGCCCCGCCGCGTGCACCGAGTCCCCCACCTTCACCGCCGGGTCCACGATCGACACCAGCCGCACCCCGGCCGCCCCCAGCTCCCCGGCCAGCCCCGGCAGGTCCGCGAACGCCTCCCGGTCCACCGTGAACACCCGGTGCCCGTCGTAGTGGTCGATGTCCAGGTGCACCGCCGACAGCGCCAGCCCCCGCTCCGCGTACCCCGCCACCACCCGCCGCACCTCCGCCGCGCTCCCGAACCCCCACCGCGCGTGCTGGTACCCCAGCGCCCACTCCGGCGGCACCGCCGGTGCCCCCGTCAGCCCCGCCCACCCCTGCGCCACCCGCGCCGGAGTCCCCGGCAGCACCCAGCACCGGGCCGGCCCGCCCTCCAGCCGCAGCTCGCTCCACCCCGGCCGGTCCGCCCCCGACCCGGCCCCCTCCTCGCCCTCGCGCAGCACCACCCGCCCGTCCCAGGTGTTGTCGTAGAACGCCAGGTGCGTCCCCGCGTCGGCCACCACCACCTGCACCGGCATCGTGATGTACAGCGGATCGGTGTCCGGCCCGAACCCGCCCTTCGGATCGGTGTTCCACAGCCGGTACTCCCCGTCCCGCAGCCGGGGCCCCCGCGCCCGCCCGCCCAGCCCGAAGAACCGCGCGTCCGCCGGCACCTCCGCCCGCTGGAGCCACCGCGAGCCGCCCCCGCCCGCCCCCTCCACCGGATCCCACCACCGCGGCGGCAGCTCCCGCCGCAGCACCGCCCCGCCTGGGGTCCGCACCTCCACCGCCCCGTGCCGCGACACCGCCACCGTGACCCGCTCCGAGACCACCCGCCAGCCGCCCCCGGTGTCCGGCTCCAGCACCGCCCGCGGATCGGGCTCCGGCCCCCCGCCCCGCACCGCGTACGAGGGCTCCGGCGCGGCCCCGTCCCAGCCCCAGAACACCACCCCGCCCAGCCCCACCCGCACCGTCAGCTCACTGCGCGCGAACCGCAGCACGCCCCCGCCCGGCCGCGGCTCCGTCCCCTCCAGCAGCCCGGGCACCCGCGCCCGCTCCACACCCCGCGGAGCCAGCCCCTCCGCGTCCGTCCGCCGGTGGCGCAGCGCCGCGCGCCAGGCGCGCCGCCCGCGCGCCGTACCGAGCTCCTGCACCGCACGCACCAGTTCACGACCGTCCATGGCGATCACCCTGCCACCGCCCCCCGGCCGAGCGGGCGGCGTTCAACTGCCGTTCACCCGCGGACGCACCGACGGGACGGCGGCGGGGGACCGGCGGTGGGAACGGCGGGGAACGGCGGGGACCGACGGGACGGCGGCGGGAATCGCCCCGGGGCACCCGGGAACGGCTCTGGTGCGGATGTCGATCACATGGCATCGTCCCAGTGGGCCGCCGCGCGCACACCGACGCACCGGTGGCACCGTACGCACACGAAGCGCGAGCCACAGACTTGACCGGGAGCCCACCCATGACCTCTGCCACCCAGCCGGAACCCCTCTGGTCCCCGGGCCCCGACAGGATCGCCGCGGCCCGCGTCACCGCCTTCCAGGCCTGGGCCGCCGAACGCTTCGGCGCCCCCGCCGACGGCGGCTACCCCGCCCTGCACGCCTGGTCCGTCGACGAGCTCGACACCTTCTGGCAGGCCGTCGCCGAATGGTTCGACGTACGGTTCACCACCCCCTACGAGAGCGTCCTCGCCGACCGCTCCATGCCCGGCGCCCGCTGGTTCCCCGGCTCCACCCTCAACTACGCCGAGCACGCCCTGCGCGCCGCCGAGGACCCCGCCCGCGCCCAGGACCCGGCCCTCCTCCACGTGGACGAGACCCACGAGCCCACCCCCGTCACCTGGGCCGAGCTCCGCCGCCAGGTCGGCTCCCTCGCCGCCGAGCTGCGCGCCCTCGGCGTCAGCCCCGGCGACCGGGTCAGCGGCTACCTCCCCAACATCCCCGAAGCCGTCGTCGCCCTCCTCGCCACCGCCGCCGTCGGCGGGGTCTGGACCTCCTGCGCCCCCGACTTCGGCGCCCGCAGCGTCCTCGACCGCTTCGAGCAGGTCGAACCCGTCGTCCTGTTCACCGTCGACGGCTACCGCTACGGCGGAAAGCAGCACGACCGCCGCGAGACCGTCGCCGAGCTGCGCGAAGGCCTCCCCTCGCTGCGCGCCGTCGTCCACATCCCGCTCCTGGGCACCCCCGCCCCCGAGGGCACCAGCTCCTGGTCGGAGCTGACCTCCGGCGACGCCGAACCCGTCTTCGAGCCCGTCCCCTTCGACCACCCGCTGTGGATCCTCTACTCCTCGGGAACCACCGGCGCGCCCAAGGCGATCGTCCAGTCCCAGGGCGGCATCCTCCTCGAACACCTCAAGCAGCTCGGCCTGCACTGCGACCTCGGGCCCGAGGACCGGTTCTTCTGGTACACCTCCACCGGCTGGATGATGTGGAACTTCCTCGTCTCCGGCCTCCTCACCGGCACCACCGTCGTCCTCTACGACGGCAGCCCCGGCTTCCCCGACACCGGCGCCCAGTGGCGGATCGCCGAACGCACCCGGGCCACCCTCTACGGCACCTCCGCCGCCTACGTCATGGCCTGCAAGAAGGCCGAGGTCCACCCGTCCCGCGACTTCGACCTCTCCGCCGTCAAGTGCGTCGCCACCACCGGCTCCCCGCTGCCCCCCGACGGCTTCCGCTGGCTCCACGACGAGGTCGCCGAGGACCTGTGGATCGCCTCCGTCAGCGGCGGCACCGACGTTTGCAGCTGCTTCGCCGGCGCCGTCCCCACCCTCCCCGTCCACATCGGCGAACTCCAGGCCGCCTGCCTCGGCACGGACCTCCAGTCCTGGGACCCGGCCGGCAAACCGCTCACCGGCGAGGTCGGCGAGCTCGTCGTCACCGCCCCCATGCCCTCCATGCCGATCCACTTCTGGAACGACGCCGACGGCAGCCGCTACCGCGACAGCTACTTCGAGATGTTCCCCGGAGTCTGGCGCCACGGGGACTGGATCACGATCACCGACCGGGGCTCCGTCGTCATCCACGGCCGCTCCGACTCCACCCTCAACCGGCAGGGCGTCCGGATGGGCTCCGCCGACATCTACGAGGCCGTCGAACGCCTCCCCGAGATCAAGGAATCCCTGGTCATCGGCCTGGAGGAACCGAACGGCGGCTACTGGATGCCACTCTTCGTCCACCTCGCCCCCGGCGCCGTCCTCGACGAGGCCCTGCGCAAGAAGATCGCCGCCACCATCCGCGAGCAGCTCTCCCCGCGCCACGTCCCCGACGAGGTCATCGAGGTCCCGGCCGTCCCGCACACCCTCACCGGCAAGCGCATCGAGGTCCCCGTCAAGCGCCTCCTCCAGGGCACTCCGCTCGCCAAGGCGGTCAACCCGGGCTCGGTCGACAACCCGGACCTGCTCGCCTTCTACGAGGAGCTCGGCCGCACCCGGAAGTGACTGTCAGTGGGCGTGGTTACGCTGAGTGAGCAAGCCGTCGCGCCGCCCGGCGCGCCACTCAGGGGGAACCATGAACACCACGCCCAAGCCGTCACGACCCGCCTCCCGCCTCCGCCGTGAGCTGCGCCGCGAGGTCCCCAGCACCGTCGGCCTCCTCGCCGACGCCAGGGACTTCGCGGCCATGCGGGACTACCGCAGCTTCGCCTTCGACCCCGGCGACGACTACACCGACTACCTCCACCACGTCGACGCCCTGCTCCGCTCCCTCGCCGCCCAGGGGATCCACACCACGGTCGCCCTCTTCGACCCCGACGAGTACGCCGACTACTGCGCCGACCACGGCCTGGACCCCGACAGCGCCCCGACCCGCAGCCGCTTCACCGCCGAACTCGCCTGCGGCCCCGCCCTGCCCTACGACGGCCGGCCCGTGGAGGAACTGGTACCCCTCCTCGTCGACGCCTCCGTCCGCCAGGCCACCTGGGAGTACGCCGGCGCGGTGCTCGCCGGCGTGGGGGAGTGCGCGGACTGCGGGGAGGACATCGGCCGCGCCTCCTTCGAACGGGCCTCCACCCTGGTGCGCCGCCTCGTCGACGGCGCCGGCCCCGGCCGCCACCACCTCGTCTGCAGCATCCCCACCGAGGAACAGCAGCTCATCGCCGTCCTGCATGCCGAGGCCCCCGACGAGCCCGGCGCACCGCTGCGCGCCGAGGGCCGCGACCAGCTCGACTTCGTGACCGTCCTCGCCGCCGGCCTTGCCCTCGGCGGCCCCGGCGGACTGGTCCTGCGCAGCAGCACCGCGGGCTTCCACGACCGGGTCCACGGCTGGCGCCTGGAACACGGCCGCCTGCTGCCCCTGTCCGCCGCGGCCGTCTTCGACGCCTACTGCACGGACGCCGACACCGGCGACCCCGTCGCCCCCGAACCGGGCGTCGAGTACTGCCCCGGCTACGAGGTCGACACCCCCGGCCCCCACGGCCGCCCGTAACCCCGCAGCCCCTGCCCCGAAACGGCCGAGGGGCCCCCGCCCACGGCGAAGGCCCCTCGACCGGTACGACAGGCGCCCGGCTACTCGCCCGACAGCACCGCCTGCGCGGCCACCCGCGCCTCCTCGGCGGTGTCCGCGGCCCGCGCGGCCGCGGCCGCGCGCTCGCACTGCGCCAGGGTGTACTTGGCGAGCGTCGCCCGCACGTACGGGATCGACGCCGCACCCATCGACAGGGAGGTGACCCCCAGACCGGTCAGCACACAGGCCAGCAGCGGATCCGACGCGGCCTCACCGCAGACGCCGCAGCTCTTGCCCTCCGCCTTGGCGGCCTCGGCCGACATGGCGATCAGGTCGAGCAGCGCCGGCTGCCACGGATCCTGCAGCCGCGACACCGCACCCACCTGACGGTCGGCGGCGAAGGCGTACTGCGCGAGGTCGTTCGTGCCCAGCGACAGGAACTCGACCTCCTGCAGGATCGAGCGCGCCCGCAGCGCGGCGGAGGGGATCTCCACCATCGCCCCGAACTTCGCCACCAGACCGGCCTCGCGGCAGGCGTCCGCGAACGCCTTCGCGTCGATCCGGTCGGCCACCATCGGGGCCATCACCTCGAGGTAGACCGGCAGCCCCTCGGCCGCCTTCGCCAGCGCCGTGAGCTGCGTCCGCAGCACCTCCGGGTGGTCCAGCAGCGTCCGCAGACCACGCACGCCCAGCGCCGGGTTCGGCTCGTCCGCCGGAGTCAGGAAGTCCAGCGGCTTGTCCGCGCCCGCGTCCAGCACGCGCACGACCACCCGGCCCTCGGGGAAGGCCTCGAGCACCTTGCGGTACGACTCGATCTGCTTCTCCTCGGACGGCGCCTTCTTGCTGTCGTCCAGGAACAGGAACTCGGTGCGGAACAGACCCACACCCTCGGCCCCGGCCTCCACCGCGGCCGGCACGTCCGCCGGACCGCCCACGTTCGCCAGCAGCGGCACCTTGTGACCGTCGGAGGTCGCGCCCGGACCGGAGGAGGAGGCCAGCGCCGCCTTCCGCTCGGCCGCGGCGGCCTCCAGCTCGGCCCGCTTCTGCGCGGTCGGCTCCACGAACAGGTCACCGGTGCTGCCGTCCACGGCGATGACCGTGCCCTCGGCGATCTCCCCGGCACCCGGAAGCGCCACGATGGCCGGCACGCCCAGCGCCCGCGCGAGGATCGCGCTGTGGCTGGTCGGCCCGCCCTCCTCGGTGACGAAGCCGAGCACCAGCGCCGGGTCCAGCAGCGCGGTGTCCGCGGGCGCCAGGTCCCGCGCGATCAGCACGTACGGCTCGTCACTGTCCGGCACACCCGGCATCGGCACACCGAGCAGGCGCGCCACGATCCGGTTGCGCACGTCGTCCAGGTCGGCCACCCGGCCGGCCATGTACTCGCCCGCCCCCGCGAGCAGGTCGCGGTAGGAGGCGAACGCGTCGTACACGGCCCGCTCGGCCGTGCTGCCGACGACGATCCGCCGGTCCACGTCCGACATCAGCTCGGGGTCCGTGGCGATCATCGCCTGGGCCTCGAGCACGTGCTGGGCCTCGCCGCCCGCCAGTTGGCCGCGCGCCATCAGGTCGGCCGACACGGCTTCCACGGCCTGACGGGCGCGCCCCTGTTCGCGCTCCGCCTCGTCCGCGGAGATCTGCTTCGCCGGCGGCTCCAGGACGGCCGTACCCATGTGCCGCACCTCGCCGATCGCCACACCGTGGCTCACGCCGACGCCTCGCAGCGTTGTCTCCATTTCACCCGTCTCCGATTGAGCGGCGGCCGCAGCCGCCGCGGTGGATGTCCGACCCGCCTGTGGGAGCAGGCGGACGCCTTGAGGTCCTACTGCCAGCTGAAGAGGGCGTCGTCGGTCTTGACGTCCCCGGACTCGACCACGTCGGAGAGGGAGTCGGCCGTCGCCTCCAGCGCCACGACGGGGCACACCGGCGACTTGCCGGCGGCCTCGACGGCGGCCGGGTCCCAGCGGATGACCTCCTGGCCGCGGACCACCGTGTCGCCCTTGTTCACGAGCAGCTCGAAGCCCTCGCCGTTGAGCTGGACGGTGTCGATCCCGAGGTGCGTCAGCACGCCGTGGCCCTCACCGTCGACCACGACGTACGCGTGCGGGTGCAGGGAGACGACCACGCCGTCGACGGGGGACACCGCCGCGGAGGGCTCGCGCACGGGATCGATGGCGGTGCCAGGACCCACCATCGCGCCGGAGAACACCGGGTCGGGCACTGCCGCGAGTCCGATGGCGCGTCCGGCAAGTGGGGACGTCACGCTGGTCATGGGGGCCTCCCAGGGGGTGGGGCATCTTCGTGTGAAGGATATTGCACAGCTTGTACGGGTTCGCCCGATGTCGGTACCGACCCGGGCTGACCCTTCGACACGGAGACTAGTGGACTAGACCGGTGGACTAGACCATACGCGTGAATGGATTTGCCTGCGCCCCACGGGGCCTGTACTGTCGTGACTCCCGCCGAGACGTGTTCCGTGAACATCTCGCGAACAGTCGATGGCCGGGACTCCTCCTCAAGCAGTGACGATCTCGATCTCCACTCCTGGAATTCGGCGTGCCCTTTGGCGCGGCGAGCGGGTGGTCGGAGAGAAGGAAAAGCACTGATAGAGTCGGAACCGCCGGAAAGGGAAAGCGCGAAAGCGAACGACCTGGAAAGCGAGCGAGAAAGACTCTGATAGAGTCTGAATCGCAAGAACGAAAGCCCGGAGGAAAGCCCGAGAGGGTGAGTACGAAGGAAGCGTCCGTTCCTTGAGAACTCAACAGCGTGCCAAAAATCAACGCCAGAAGTTGATACCCCGTCCACTTCGATGGATGAGGTTCCTTTGAAAAAGACCTGTCGGGCCTTCGGGCACTGGCAGGCAACCAAACACAGCGAGGACGTTGTGGTCAGTCGGTCATATTCC
>NZ_JBHVUQ010000253.1:0-8723 GCF_042884105.1 Streptomyces sp. NPDC058157 | reverse complement strand
CCGGGCCACCGGTCGCCGGGCAGGCCGGCCACCCACGCGCGCAGCCGGTCCGCCGCCGCCCCGTCCACCCCGCCGGCGGCGGCGACGGCCGCGCCGAGGGTGCGCGCGGGGCGGGCCTCCTCCACCGCCCGCAGGGCGGCGCCCGCCACGGGGGCGGCGGCGCCGCCGCGGGGTGAGGCGAGGGCGGCGCGCACCACCTGGGAGACCGGACTGCTGTGCGAGTAGCTCATGGACGCCATGCTAGGGAGCGGGTCTGACAACTCCCCGGCCCCGCCCCCGCGTCCGCCGCGCGGCCGGTGTCAGCGGCGCTGCGGGCAGGTCTTCCAGCTGAAGTGGTACTTGGTGTTGATGCTGCCGTCGGTGGAGTCCATGGTGAGGAAGCTGGTGTCCTTCGCCGGGTCGGAGGTGCCGGCCTGGGTGAGCAGCTCGGTGTTGATGTTCAGGTTCCGCTTGCCCCCGCAGGGGTGGAAGACGAGGGCCTCGACGGGGACGCTGTCGGAGACCTGCCAGCCGTCCTGGAGCGGGCCGCGCAGGGTGTGGCTGCGGGTGGCGGTCTGGGACATGCCCTGGAAGTAGTAGCTGGCCTTCTGGGTGGCGGTGGCGCCCTGGTGCAGGCTGGCGAAGCCGCGGTAGTCGGCCTGGGCGATGGCGAAGGTGTACCCCTGCGGGACGTTGAGGCTGAGTCCCAGCTGGCAGTTCTTGCGGAAGGCGGTCGGATCGGCGCCGGGGCCGACCTGGGCGAGGTACTCGCTGTACGTCACGGTGAAGGCCGTGTTGTCCGGTGCGACGGCCACGGCGGCGCTGCCGGGGCGGCAGCCCGAGCCGTTGACCTGGACCACGTCGATGGTGATCTGCTCAGGCGGTGCGAAGGACGCCTGCCGGAACGACGCCTGCCCGGAGGGCGCGCCGCCGAAGGACGCGCCGCCGCCGGTCGTGGCTCCCGCCGAGGGGGTGAGGGCGGCGGCGGCGAGCGCGGCGGCCGCGCCGGCGGTGAACACCGTTCTGAACATGTGGGGGGGTCCTTCCGATCGCTGCGGTGCGTGATCGGCTCGAACCGTTCCACACTCCCCCGGCCCGGCCGGGCAGGCGCGGCAGGCACCACCCCGGGGGCGGGGCCCCGGCCACCCGTCCGGGGGAACCGGCCGGCACCGGGCCCCCGAAGCGCGGGTATGAGCCGACGGCTGCGGCGTTTTGGCTCACAAGTGGCGGCCGTCGCGGCCCCGCGGCGGCAGACTGGGCGGGTCGGCGCCCCCACCGGGAGGAACTGCCCGTGCCCGTCCCGATCATCATCGACTGCGACCCCGGACACGACGACGCCCTGGCGATCATGCTGGCGGCGGCGGATCCCGCGGTCGACCTGCTCGCCATCACCACGGTCGCCGGGAACCAGACCCTGGAGAAGACCACCCTCAACGCCCGCCGCGTGTGCACCGTCGCCGGGATCACGGACGTGCCGATCGCCGCGGGCTGCGCCCGGCCGCTGCTCCAGCCGCTGGCGGTCGCCGACGACGTGCACGGCGCGTCCGGGCTGGACGGGCCGCGGTTCCCGGAGCCCTCGGTGGACGTGGTGCCCGAGCACGCCGTGGAGCTGATCCACCGGATCCTGAGCGAGCACCCCGAGCCGGTGACGCTGGTGCCCACGGCTCCGCTGACCAACATCGCGCTGCTGCTGACCCGTTACCCCGATTCGGCCGCCCGGATCCGCGAGATCGTGCTGATGGGCGGATCCACGGAGCGCGGGAACCGCACGCCCGCCGCCGAGTTCAACGTGTACACCGACCCGGAGGCCGCCGACATCGTCCTGCGCAGCGGGGTACCGGTGACCATGTGCGGCCTGAACGTCACCCACCAGGCCCTGGCCACCCCGGACGTCGTGGCCCGCTTCGAGGCACTGGGAACGGAACTGGGCGACGTCTGCGCCGAGTTGCTGACCTTCTTCGCCGCCGCCTACCGACGCCTGTGGGGCATGCCCCACCCTCCGCTGCACGATCCCGTCGCGGTGGCCCGGGTGATCGACCCGGCGATCGTGGAGTGCGTGGACGCGAACGTGGCCGTGGAACTGCGGGGCACGCACACGCGCGGGGCCACCGTGGTGGACCCGCACGGCTACCTCGGCCGGCCGGCGAACGCGCGGGTCGCCGTCACCCTGGACCGGCACGCGTTCTGGGACCGCATGGTCGGCGCCGTGGCCACCCTCGGCGCCCGCACCCCGTGAGGCGGGACGGGGCGCTAGCCCGCGACCGGGTACATCAGTCCCCGGCGCCCCTGCGGTGAGGTCAGCCACTCCAGCTTCTCGGCGGTCTCCGTGCCCGGCATCGGGGTGTGCAGCACGATCGCCAGGTCGGGGCGGGCCGGGATGCGCAGCTGGGTCGACTCCACGTACAGGGTGCCGACGACCGGGTGCTCCATCTGCTTGCGGAGCTGGCCGCCGGGGCGGATGTCCTGGCGCTCCCACAACTGCGCGAACCGGGGGCTGAGTTCCCTCGCCTGCTCCAGCACCGCCTGGAAGCCCTCGTCCTCGGGGTGTTCGGAGCAGGCCGCCCGGAACTGGGCGACGACCTCCACCGCGAGCTCCTCCCAGTGCGGGGAGCGGGACATGTAGACGGGGTCGGTGAAGAAGGCGATCAGGCAGTTCTGCACGATCTCCGGGCGCATGCCGAGGACCAGCGCGGCCGCGTCGTTGTACAGGACGGTGTTCCAGTAGGTGTCCATGATGTGCGCGGGGAAGGGCATCCAGGCGTCGATCAGGCGCTGCAGGCCCTGGCACATGTCCCGGTCGCCGGGGGCGACTTCGAGGGCGGGCGGGTTGAGCCCGGCGAGCACGTACAGGTGCCGGCGTTCGGCGCTGGTCAGGCGCAGGACGCGGCTCACCGCGTCGAGGACCTGGCCGGACACCGTGATGTCGCGGCCCTGTTCGAGCCACTGGTACCAGGAGACCCCGACGCCGGCGAGGACGGCGACCTCCTCGCGGCGCAGGCCCGGGGTGCGGCGGCGGGCTCCGCCGTCCGGGAGGCCCGCCTGCGCCGGGGAGATCCTGGCCCGCCTGCTCATCAGGAACTCCCGCAGTTCCGTGCGTCGGTTGCGGTCGATCGGTGTGGCCACGGATTCCCCCTGTCCGGCTGCCTGGTGGTGCCACCAACAGGATAAGTTCCCACTCTTCACGATCGTCGCGGGGCCGCGAGGGTGGTGGTCATGACGACAGACACCCGGACCCCCGTGTTCACCGGGCCGCGTACGGCGGCCCCCGAGGAAGGCCGGCTCTCCGGCCGGGCACGGCTGGTCCTCTTCGTGCTCTGCGCCGCCCAGTTCATGGTGGCGCTCGACTTCTCCGTCCTGAACGTCGCCCTGCCGGTGCTGGGCGAGGACCTGGACCTGAGTCCGTCCGCCCTCCAGTGGGCGGTGACCGCGTTCAGCCTGCCGTCCGGCGGGTTCCTGCTCCTCTTCAGCCGGATCGGCGACCTGTTCGGCCGCAAGAAGCTGTTCCTGGCCGGGCTCGCGGTCTTCGGCGCGGCCTCGCTCCTCGCCACCCTCGCCTGGAACCCGGCCGCCTTCCTGACCGGGCGCGCCCTCCAGGGCCTGGGGGCGGCCGCCGTGGTACCGGCCGGCATGTCGCTGCTGACCACGACGTTCCCCGAGGGCCCGCTGCGCGACCGGGCGCTCGGCATCTCGGGCACCCTGCTGTCCCTCGGCTTCACGGTCGGCATGGTCCTCGGCGGTGTGATGACCGACACCCTCGGCTGGCGCTCGACCATGGGGCTGCTCGCGCTCGCCGCGCTCGTCGTCCTGGTCCTGGCCCCCGGGCTGCTGGCCGAGTCCCGCACCCCTGAGCGGCCGCGCCTGGACGTGCCGGGCGCCGTGACGGTCACGGCGGGGCTGCTCGCGCTGATCTACGCCCTGTCGACGGCGGCCGACCGCGGGTTCGGCGGTACGGACGTGCGGGCTTCCCTGGTGGCCGGGCTGGTGCTGCTGGCCGCGTTCGTGGTGGTGGAGGCGAAGGCGGCCGCTCCGCTGGTGTCGCTGCCGATGCTGCGGCGGCGCACCGTGGCCTGGGGCAACGTGGGCGGGCTGGTGACGTTCTCGATGATGTCGACGGTCGTCTTCGTGCTGACCCTGTACCTGCAGGAGACGCTGGGGCTGTCCTCCTTCCTGACCGGTCTGGTCTTCGGCGTGCAGGGCGTCGCCTCGGCGCTCGCCGGTTCGGTGGCCCCCCGGTTCATCGGCCGGTTCGGCGCCCGCCGCACCCTGGTCGGTTCGCTGGCCGGGCAGGGGCTGTTCACGGGGGCGCTGCTGGCGGTGGGCGCGGACTCGGGCGCGCTGGTGGCGACCGTGGCCGTGTCGCTGGCCAGCATGTGCCACCTGGGCGCGATCATCTCGTACGGGCTGACGGTGACGAGCGGGGTGCCCGACGGGGAGCAGGGTCTGGCCACGGGTCTGGTCACCACCACCCAGCAGGTGGGCCTCACCGTCGGGATCCCGTTGCTGGGCGTCCTGGCCACGACCGGGACCTCCCTGTTCGGCGGGGTGCGCACGGTCCTGGCGGTGGACGCGGCCCTGGTGGTCGGCGCGGCCCTGCTGGTGGCCGTCGGTCTCGGGCGGCGCGAGGCCTGATCCCGAGCCGTACGAGCGGGGCCCGGTCCGGAGGTTCCGGCCCGGGCCCGCTCGGCTTTCCGCGCGCCGTCCGGCGGGGCGGAAGGCCCTCGGCTAGAAGGTGGGCGAGAGGACGGTGGTCTCCAGTCCGGTGCGGCCGGACGGTTCGGGACACCGCGGCGGGGCGGGGCGCGGGTCGAACGCGGGCCGGGCCGGGGTGGGTTGGGTGCTGCCCGCGACGATCAGGGCGAGTAAGACCGCGGCCGCCTCGCTCTGCAGGATCCGGGCGGCCTGCTTGAGCCGGGCCGGGTCGGGGACGGGGATGGACAGGGCCACGCACTCGGCGTTGGGGCCGGCCGTGATCGGTACGGCCGCGCAGACCGTGCCCACCGCGTACTCCTGGAGGTCGAGCAGGGGGGTGTTGGGGCGGCGGGTGTCGAGCTGGTGGAAGAGGGCCTCCTGGCTGGTGACGGTGTGGGAGGTGAGGCGGGACATCTCGTGCCGGGCGAGGTGGTCCTTGCGGTCGTCGTAGTCGAGCTGGGTCAGCAGGGCCTTGCCGACGGCGGACGCGTGGGCGGCCTCACGGAAGTCGACCCACTCGTGGACGGCGGGGGCGCTGGGGCCGTCGGCGTACTGGGTGATGGAGACCTCGCCGTCGGTGTAGCGGGCCACGTACACGGCCGCGCCGACGGCGTCCCGTACCCAGGCCAGTGTCTCGCGCAGGTGTCCCCGGCCCTCCCCGCCGGCCGCGTCGGCCAGCAGCAGGGCGTGGCCGGCGATGTAGGCGTCCGGTCCGGTGGGGGTGGCGAGGTTGGCCCGGACGAGCTGCTCCGTGGCCCGGGCGAGGGCCAGTTGGGGCAGTTTCGTCTCGCGGGCGATCTGGGTG
Source organism: Streptomyces sp. NPDC058157 (assembly GCF_042884105.1). NCBI lineage: Bacteria > Bacillati > Actinomycetota > Actinomycetes > Kitasatosporales > Streptomycetaceae > Streptomyces > Streptomyces sp. NPDC058157. The sequence continues at coordinate 3,250 of NZ_JBHVUQ010000253.1, read as the reverse complement.
AGGCTGACGCCGCCCGAGTAGCGGTTGACGACTTCCAGCACGCGCAGGGCCTGGTGGACGTAGGCCAGCGCGGCGGGGGCCGGCTGCCCTTCGGGGGACTTGCGGGCGGCGTGGGTCAACTGCGGTTGCTTCAGGGCGTCCAGGGCCCACGCGTTCGCCTCGTCCGTCAGGTGCGCGGGGTTGAGGCGGGCGTGCCGGGCGACGGCCACGGCGACGGGCGGGCTGGGTGTGATGATGTCGCCCAGGTCCGGGTGCTCCTTGCGGGGGCGGGCCGCGACGGCCTGGCGCAGCCGCGCGGGCAGCCGGTACGGGGGGCGTTCGGTCCGGCCGGGGCCGGCGGCGAGGGTGGTGAGGTCCTGGGTGCTGATCGGCGGCGAGGTCCAGATGACCGAGGCGCCGAGGGTCTCCTCCAGGTTGTCGGGGACGGGGGGCAGCGGCGGCAGGTGGTCCTCCACGGGCAGGACGCGGGCCTGCTGCTTCCAGTGGCGGGCCGTGCGGACCTCGGCACGGGCCAGGTGGTGGAGGTAGAGGCACTGGGCGGCGGTGCGCGAGCCGGCTCCGGCGGCGTACTGGAACCAGAACTGCGCGGCCTCCAGCCGGTCCGTCAGGTGCAGCAGGCAGCCGAACAGCAGGGCCGAGTCCACGCCGTGGGGCCAGGAGCGGGCGTGCAGGGCGAGTTCCGCGAAGTCCCGGCTCTCGGCCAGGGACCAGGTCAGGTCGTCCAGGCAGCGTGCGGCCCGTACGTGGCAGGCGGCGTCGAGCACCAGGTCGTCCCAGGCGTTCGCGGCGGTCCGTCCCCGGCCTTGGTCGGTTCCGGCGGTGCCGATCGCCGAGCGGGCCCGGTCGGCCGCGATGCGGCGGGCGACGCGGCGCCGGGCGGCTCCTTCGTCGTATCCGGCGTACTCCTCGGCGAGCACCGCCGCGTTCTCCAGGGCCGCGTCCAGTTCGCGCAGCGGCATGTCACGGTCAGCGGGCATGTCGCTCACTGGTCCTTCTCCTCTCCGGGGATCCAGTCCACCCCGAGCTTGCGGGACAGGGTTCGGCGTGCGCCGCGGACGTGCGACCGGACGGTCGCGGGGGAGATCCCCATCATCCGGGCGACCGTGTCGGAGTCGTTGCCCAGCAGGAAGGCCAGCAGCACCACGTCGTACTGCCGCTCGGACAGTTCGGCGATCGCCGCGTACAGGCCGAGCTTCGACTCCAGCAGTTCGAGCCGCTCCCTGGAGGAGCGGCGCAGTGCCGAGAACCATGCCGTTTCCACCATGGCGACCTGGCGGCCGAGGGCGGCCAGGCGCCGTTCCACGTGTTCGCGCAGCACCGCCCACGCGAAGCCGTGGAGGCTCGCTTCCTTCAGCGCCTGGCGCCACACCTTCAGCAGGAAGGTGAACACGTCGTCGACGACTTCCTCGGCGTCCTTGGCGTTGCCCAGTTGCAGGTGGGCGTAGCGCAGGTACGCGCGGTGCTGCTGGGAGTGGAACGCGGTGAACTCCACGGGGAGCACTCCCGCCAGTTCACTGGAGACCGTCTGGTCCCCCGATGGGTCGAACTCTCCTTCGCTCATGCGTTCCCCCGTCGTTGCTCGTCGCCGCCGGTGCGGGCGGTGGGCAGCCGCGGGTGCGCGGGCACCCCGGTCGAATCGTCCGAGAGGGGTGCTCTCGGGTCGTTCTGGACCGCGGTGGCGTCTATCAGCACGAGGGTGACGGTCTGGGCAGCGTTCACTTCTGCGTGGAACCTTCCGAGTGGCTTGTGAGTAGCGGGCCGCCTGCCCCCGTGTCCGGCAGCCGTGGAGCGACAAGCTCCCCCCATCACCACCCCATCGGAAAAGGCGCCCGATCGTGCAAGCCGGGTCCGGATTTCTTCCGGAAGAGTCGCATCCGCCCTTGCGCACGCCCCCCGTACAGCGGCGCACGCCCCACCTTCGGGCGAAGGCGGGGCGTGCGTTGACGGACGGACGGGTGCGCGGCGGCCGGGGCGGCTCAGTCCTGGGCGCGGGCGGTGACGGGTGCGTCGGTCCGGTCGCCGAGGAACTCGTACCAGCGGCGTTGCAGGCACAGGTAGCGGGTGTCGGCCTCGGCGAGGTCCAGGAAGGCGCCGACGGTCGAGGCCAGCCGCTCCCCCAGGCCCCGGTCGGCGAGGGCGCCGTCCTCGGTGAACTCCTGGTGGGCCGCGGCGAGGCTGAACATGTCGGGGTAGACCCGCGCGCCGAGGTGCTCGAGCGGGACGCGCAGCGCCCACAGGCCGCGGTTGCCGCCCACCATCGACGGGGAGGCGGAGACGAGCAGGACCTGCTTGTCCTTGAAGGGCTGGGGCCGCACGCGGGAGACCCAGTCGATGGCGTTCTTGACCGGGCCGGGGACGGAGGCGTTGTACTCGGGCGAGGAGATGACCACGGCCTGGGCGGCCTCGATCCGCTCGCGCAGGGCCAGCGCGCCCGCCGGCACGCCCTCGTCGGCCTCCACGTCCCCGTCGTACAGCGGCATCGGGAAGTCCCCGAGCAGCGAGGGCTCGGCGGTGGCCCCGGTGCGCTCGACCAGGCCGGCGACGAGTGCCGCGAGGCGGGCGTTGACGGAGCCGGTGCGGGAGGACCCGGAGAGCACGAACACGTGCATGGAGGCGCGGGCGGCGGCGTGGCCGTCCTGCGGGCGGGCCGGGTCCGCGGGGAAGTGGGCCTGGTCGTTCGAGGTCACGGCTGTCTCCCTTGCCGGTGGGCGCCCCCGGCGCCGGGGGCGGGGGTTCCCAGCGGACTGTACGGGCGGCCGGGCGGCGCCGACCGGGTCCGCGCGCGGGTCCGGCCGTACGTCACCCGGCTGCGCGGTACGCCGCGCCGTCGGGCGGCGCCCGCTCCCGGGTCCTGGGGTCCCGGGAGCGGGCGGGTCAGGCCGCTACCACCAGATGACCACGTAGCCGTCGCCGCCGCCGTGTCCCGGGTGGCCGGGGCCGCGGCCCGCGGTGCCGCCGCCACCGGTGCCGCCGTCGCCGCCCGTGGCGGTCAGCGGGGGGAGTCCGACGATCCCGTCGGGGACGGTGGTGGCGCCGGTGAGGCCCGGGCCGCCGTTGCCTCCGGGCAGGTTCACCCCGCCCGTGGAGCAGCTGCCGGTGCCTCCCGTACCGGGGGTGCCAGGCGCTCCGACGGCCGAGGGGGTGGCTCCGCCCCCGCCGCCGCCCCCGCCGCCACCGCCCGCGGTGAGCAGCGTGGTGTTGGTCGCCGGCGGGGTGCCCCGGCTGGCGGAGCCGCTGGTTCACGCCGTTC
>NZ_JBHVUQ010000252.1:0-8743 GCF_042884105.1 Streptomyces sp. NPDC058157 | reverse complement strand
GAACGCCCCCCCGAAGGGCTGGTGTGAAGCAGTGAATCACTGCTTCAATCCTTCCCATGCCCTACCGCCGCCCACCCGCCGTGCAGGCCCGGCTCGACGCCCGTCGCGACCGGGTGCTGGACGCCGCCGTCCGCCTGCTGTCCAGGGAGGGGTACGCCGGCTGTTCCGTCGCCGCCATCGCGGCCGAGGCCGGGATCTCCACCGGAAGCGTCTACCAGGTGTTCTCCGGCAAGTCCGAGCTCGCCGCCGCCCTCTTCCGGACCCTGGTGGCCCGGGAGGTGGCGGCGGTCACCGCCGCCGCGGACCGTCCCGGGACCGCCGCCGAGCGGGTGGCCGGGGCCGTCGAGACCTTCGCCTCGCGGGCGCTGCAGGCCCCCCGGCGGGCCTTCGCCCTGCTCGCGGAGCCGGCCGATCCGGCCGTCGACACCGAACGCCTCGTCTTCCGGCGGGCGTTCCGCGACGTGTTCGCCCGGCAGATCGCCGCGGGCACGGCCACCGGTGAACTGCCGCCGCAGCCGCCCGAGCCGACCGCCGCCGCACTGGTCGGCGCCATCGCCGAGGCGCTCGTCGGACCCCTCGCCGACGGCGACGCGGCCCCCGGCGAGGTCGTCCCCGCCCTGATCACCTTCACCCTGCGCGCCCTTGGAGGACACGATGCCGCAGACGCATGAGGTCACCAACCAGGTACCGCCGCACCACGGTTACGACGCCGCGGCCGACCCGGCGCTGCTGGAGGCCCTCGCCCGCGAGGGCGCCGGCTGGGCAGCACCCGAACTCCACCGCCTCGGCGTCCTCGCCGGATCCGAGGAGGCCGCCGAATGGGGCCGGCTGGCCAACGAGAACGAGCCGGTCCTGCACACCCACGACCGCTACGGCCACCGCGTCGACGAGGTCGAGTTCCACCCCCACTGGCACCGGCTGATGGACACCGCCGTCTCGCACGGACTGCACGCCGCCCCCTGGACGCAGCGGGAACCGGGCGCGCACGTGGCCCGCGCGGCCAAGTTCATCGTCTGGAGCCAGGTCGAGGCCGGCCACACCTGCCCGGTCTCCATGACCTACGCCGCCGTCCCCGCGCTGCGCGCCGCCCCCGCCCTCGCCGAGTGGCTGGAGCCGCTGCTCGCCTCCCGCACGTACGACTTCGGGCTGCGCCGGCCCGACACCAAGCGCGGGCTGATCGCCGGCATGTCGATGACCGAGAAGCAGGGCGGCTCGGACGTCCGCGCCAACACCACCACCGCCGTCCCGGCCGGGGACGGCACGTACCGGCTGACCGGGCACAAGTGGTTCACCTCGGCACCCATGTCGGACGTGTTCCTGACCCTGGCGCAGGCCCCCGGAGGGCTGTCCTGTTTCCTGCTGCCCCGCGTCCTGCCCGACGGCACCCGCAACCGGCTGCACCTCCAGCGCCTCAAGGACAAGCTCGGCAACCGCTCCAACGCCTCCTCCGAGATCGAGTACGACGACGCGTTCGGCTGGCTGGTGGGGGAGGAGGGCCGCGGGGTGGCGACCATCATCGAGATGGTCAACATGACCCGGCTCGACTGCGTCCTGGGCGGGGCCTCCGGCATGCGGCTCGGCCTGGTCCGGGCCGTCCACCACGCCACCCACCGGCGGGCGTTCGGCAAGGCCCTGATCGACCAGCCGCTGATGCGCAACGTCCTGGCCGACCTGGCGCTGGAGTCCGAGGCCGCGACGGCTGTCGCCCTGCGCCTGGCCGGGGCGAGCGACCGGGTCGCGCGCGGGGACGCGGACGAGGAACTGCTGCGCCGGCTGGGCCTGGCCGTCACCAAGTACTGGGTGTGCAAGCGGGCCCCCGCGCACGCCGCCGAGGCCCTCGAATGCTTCGGCGGCAACGGCTACGTCGAGGACTCGGGTATGCCGCGCCTGTACCGCGAGGCCCCGCTGTCGTCCATCTGGGAGGGCTCGGGCAACGTGGCCGCCCTGGACGCGCTGCGCGCGATGGCCCGGCGGCCCGAGACCGTCGAGGCCTTCTTCGCGGAGGTCGGCCTCGCGGCCGGGGCCGACCGGCACCTGGACGCGGCCGTGGCCGGGCTGCACAAGCAGCTCGCCGACCCCGCCGAGGCGGAGTACCGGGCCCGGCAGCTGACCGAGACCATGGCCCTGGCCCTCCAGGCCTCGCTCCTGGTGCGGCACGCCCCGGCGGCGGTCGCCGACGCCTTCTGCGCGTCCCGGCTGGGCGGGGAGCACGGCCGGGCCTACGGGACCCTGCCGACCGGGGTGGACACGGGGGCCGTCCTCGCCCGGGCCGTGACGCCGGCCGTCTGAGCGGGCGCCGGCCCGGCCGCCCGGTCAGGGGTGCCAGACCTCCTTGATGGAGTTGATCTCGCCCTCGCCGTCGACCGTGATGTCGTAGATGTTCCCCGAGCAGCTGTACGGGGCCTTCACGGCGGAGGGGTTGGTCATGCAGTCGCCCGCGTGCATCCACAGTTCCCCGACGGGGACGGACTTGGTGGAGCCGGAGCCGGTGGCCAGCTCGGCCTTCACCTCGCCGGTGGCGAAGAGGTAGTACTTGGCGTCGCCCTTGCCGTGGTAGATCCAGTCGTTGGGCGTACAGGTCGGCTGGGCGTCCTTCGCGGACATCGAGCCCTTCGACGGCGGCGCGACGGGCTCCACCATCTTGTGGCCGGCCGGCAGCTTCGGCGGCCGGCCGCAGTCGCCGCCGGGCGCGGCGGAACCCGCGGAGGCCCCGCCGGCGGGGGCCTTGGCGGAGGGCTTGGCGGCGGACGGCTGCGCCGCGGACGGCTGGGCGGCGGCGCCGGCGGACCCGGCGGTGCCGCCGGAGCCCGAGGCCTCCTCGGGGCCGCAGGCCGCGACCGATCCGAGGGCCGCGACCAGCGCGAACGTCCCTACGATGCGTCGAGTCGACTTCATGTCAATTCCCCCGATGTGGCTGAAAGATGTCGTGATCATGTCTGATCGGTGATGTGTTCTACACGAGACGCGCCACAAGATCCAATCGGCTCCGGCCGCAACCGCGGCCCCCGTCCGGGGCGTCTGGGCCCGTGACGACGGGCAGCCGCGGCGGCTGCCGAAGGGGACGGGGGACAGGCGATGGGACGGAACACGAGACGCACGTCCGGCGCGGTGGCACTGGCACTGGCGCTGGCCCTCACGGCCTGCGACCCGTCCGGGGACCCGGGCCCCGGCGGCCCCGTCCCGTCCGCCGCCGGCTCCGGTACCGCGCACCCCCCGGCCACCGGCGCACCGCACCCGGCCGGCAGCCCCTCGGGCGGCACCCCGGGAAGCACCGCCCCGTCGGGCCACACCGGCGCCGCCCCGTTCGTGCGCACGGGCGTCCCCTGGAACCTGGACCGGCTCGACCAGCGCACCCGCCCCCTCGACGGCCGTTACGCGGCGGGCGCGGACGGCAGCGGCGTCCACGTCTACGTCCTCGACACCGGCCTGGACCTGGGGCACGCCGAGTTCGCGGGCCGCGCCACCGCCGGGGCCGACTTCGTCGGCGCCCCCGGCACGGGGGACTGCGCCGACAGCAGCGGCCTCGGGCACGGCACCTTCGTGGCCGGTCTCATCGGCGGCCGCACCTACGGGGTCGCCCCCAAGGCCCGGCTCGTCCGCGTCCAGGCCATCGGCTGCGAGGAGGGCGGAGACGGCAGCGGCCCGGAGTCCCCCGAGGCCTCCATCGTCAAGGCCGTCGCATGGGTGACCGCCCATGCCGAACGCCCGGCGGTGGTCAACATGTCCCTCAACCTCGCGAGCCCCTCACCGGCCCTCGACGCGGCCGTGCAGCACCTGGTCGAGTCCGGGGTCCCGGTGGTCGTCGCGGCGGGCAACTTCAACGACGACGCCTGCGGCCACTCCCCGGCCGGCGCCCACGGAGCCATCGTGGTGGCCGCATCCACCACCGACGACCGCCCCTGGCGCGACACCGAGACCTTCGGCTCCGGACACGGCTCCTGCGTGGACCTGTACGCCCCCGGAGACAAGGTCACCTCGGCGGTCGCCGGCGGCGGCACCGCCACCAGCGACTCCGGCGCCACCTCCTGGGCCACCCCGCACGTGACCGGCGCCGTGGCCCTCTACCTCTCGGCCCACCCCACCGCCACCCCCGCCCAGGTCCGCACCTGGCTCCTCACCCAGGCCGACCGAGACGCCCTCACCGCCGTCCCACCGGGCACCCCCAACCGACTGCTGAACACCTCCGGCCTCTAGGACGGCGCCTGGCCGGCGGGGCCGTAGAGGGCGGTCGGGCGGCTCGTCTGGAGGGCCCAGTAGCGGTCGCCGTAGGACCAGTGCCACCACTCCGTGCCGTAGTTGACGAGTCCGGCCGCCTCGAGGGCCCCGCTCAGGGTGGTGCGGTGGAGGCGGGCACGGCGGGGGATGTGGTCGGCCAGGGTGTAACAGGCGCCCGCGCTCTCCTCCGGGCCGGCGTTCACCCGGCTGCCCATGTCCAGCTCGGTCCCGTCCCCGTCGACGAGGGTCAGGTCCACGGCGGCGCCCGCGCTGTGCGGGGCGATCTCCGGAGGGGAGACGTACCGGCTGGCCTGCGCACGGAGTTCCTCCGGCGTCCACCGCGGGTGGGCGGCGCGCAGCTCGGCCGCGTACTCCTCGAAGTACCGCCGCTGCAGGTCCGGCGGCCGGAAGCCCTCCACGATCAGTAACCGGAGCCCGTCGGGGAGCAGCGACTGGGCGTGCAGCAGCCGTTCGGCCACCCCGGCCCGGAGGTGGGCGAAGGCGCCGCCGGGGTCGGCCCGGCTGCCGTCCGTGCGCAGCTCGCCCCCGGCGCGGACGTCGACCAGACGCTCGCCGTTCTCCTCGACCGGGATCGCGGCGACACGCGGGTCGGACATCAGCACGATGGTCAACGGGACCTCCTCGCTCCGGGCCGGCGAACGCGAACGCCGACGGCCGACACCCTGCCAGCCGGGGCGTAGTGGCGAGGTGAGCACCGCCTAGCGGTGGAGGTGGGCCGGCCAGTCCGCGGGGACGCGGTCCGCCGGGCCGGGGGCCGGCTGGTCGGCGGGGTGGGCGGACGGCGGGGTGAGGCCGGGGCCGGACTCGTACAGGCTGTCCGTGGCGTAGTCCCAGAACCACTCCTCGCCCGGTTCGAAGCTCTGCACCAGGGGGTGGCCGGCTGCCTTCCAGTGGGCGGTGGCGTGCTGGGCGGGGGAGGAGTCGCAGCAGCCGACGTGCCCGCACTCGGCGCAGCGCCGCAGGTGGAACCACCAGCCGCCCACCGCCTCGCAGTCCGCGCAGCCCGTGCCGCTGGGCGGGACGCCCGGGTCGATCCCGTCGATCTCGGTCATGTGCGGTCCTCCGTGGGGGTGGGGGTGGGGGTGGGGGCGGGGGCACCGGCGGGCGCGGTGAGCGGCAGCAGGACGCGGAAGCGGGTGTCCCCCGGGACGGACTCGACCTCCAGGCTGCCGTGGTGCTTGTCGACCACGATCCGCCAGGAGATGTCCAGCCCGAGGCCCGTGCCCTCACCGACCGGCTTGGTGGTGAAGAAGGGGTCGAAGATGCGGTTCCTGATCTCCGGGGGCACCCCCGGGCCGGTGTCGCGGAACTCCACCAGCAGCCGGTCGCCCTCCCGCGCCGTGCGGACCGTCAGGGTGCCCTCGCCGGCGCCGCTCCCGATGGCGGACACCGCGTTGTCGATCAGGTTGGTCCACACCTGGTTCAGCTCCGCCGGGTAGGCCGGCACCGCGGGCAGGCCGCGGTCGTACTCCTTGACCACCCGCACCCCGGGGCCGATCTTGCCGGAGAGCATCAGCAGGGTGCTGTCGAGGAGTTCGTGCACGTCGGCGTCGCGGTGCGGGGCGCGGTCCAGCTGCGCGTACTGCTTCGCCGCGTCCACCAGATGGGAGATCCGGCTGGTGGAGTCGTCGATCTCGTCCATCAACAGCTCGGTCTCGACCGTGTAGTTGAGCCAGCCGACCGCCCCGGGCAGGATGTCCTCGGCCACCGTCGCCGCGACCTGATCCAGCCAGTCCGTGTCCAGTCCGGCCTGGACGAACGTCGGCGCGATCCGCCAGCCCTCCGGGATGCCGTGGTCCTCCAGCCAGTCGGAGAGCTCGTCCTCCCGGTCGGCCGCCTCCAGCGGGCTCAGCACCGGCGCCTTGGCGACCCGTTCCGCCGTCCGCTCCTGGATCTCGATCAGTTCGGCGAGGGCCTCGCGCGAGTACGGGCCCTGGGCGATGACGGCCAGCTTGTGCCGCATCTTGCCCACCCGCTCGCGCAGCGCCGCGGTGGCCCGGACGGCCGCGGCGGCCGGGTTGTTGAGCTCGTGCGTCAGCCCGGCCGACAACGAGCCCAGCGCCAGCAGGCGTTCCCGCTGCCCGATGGCCCGCTGGGTGTCCTTCGCGCCGAAGAACAGACCCTCCAGCAGGTGCGCCGCCATCGGGAACCACTCCTGCATGATGTCGGCGAACGACTGCGCCGACAGCACGAAGAACCGCGTCGGCTCCGTCACCCGCATGGAGTTGACGTACGTCTGCGGGACCCGGTCGCCCAGGTACGCCTGCATGGCCCCCGCGTACACCCCGCGCTGCGAGGTCCGGCTCACCTCCACGTCGTCCGCGCCGACCCGCCGGTACAGCACGACGGTGCCTTCGAGCATCACGTAGAAGCAGGTGGCCGGCTCGCCCTCGGTGTACACCGGGCCGGCTTCGAAGCGCTCCACCCGCCCCTCGCGGCACAGCCGCCCCAGCTGCTCCGCCGACAGCTTCTCGAACAGGAACAGCGAGGCGATCTCCCGCGGGTCGCAGGACACCTCCCGCCCGCTCACGACTGCTCCAGGTACCGGTGCACCAGCATGACGGCCATGGCTCCCTCTCCCACCGCGGACGCGACCCGCTTCGCGGACCGGGCCCGCGCGTCGCCCGCCACGAACACCCCGGGGATGTTGGTCTCCAGGTGGTACGGCGGTCGGTCCAGCGCCCACTCGGCCGGCGGCCGCCCGTCCGGTGTCAGGTCCGGCCCGGCGAGGATGAAACCGTGCTCGTCGCGCAGCACCGTGCCGTCCAGCCAGTCGGTCAGCGGGGCCGCGCCGATGAACACGAACATCCACTGCGCGTCCACGAGTTCCGTCGCCCCCGTCACCGCGTCCCGCAGCACCAGCCGCTCCAGGTGCCCCTCGCCCCGCGCCGCCTCCACGACGGTCCGCGGCCGCACGGCGATGTTCGGCGCCTCCTCGATCTGCTGGATCAGGTAGTACGACATCGACGCGGCGAGGGACTCCCCGCGCACGAGCAGCGTCACCGACTTCGCGCCCCGCGCCAGGTACACCGCCGCCTGCCCCGCCGAGTTGGCCCCGCCGACCACGTACACGTCCTGCCCCTCGCAGGAGGCCGCCTCGGTCAGGGAGGAGCCGTAGAACACCCCGCGCCCGGTCAGGTCCTCGCAACCCGGCGCCCCCAGCTGCCGGTAGGACACCCCCGTCGCCAGGATGACGCTGTGCGCGGCGACCGACGAGCCGTCGGAGAACCGCACGACCCGCGCCGGGCCGTTCACCTCCAGCCCCGTCACCTCGCGCGCGGTGAGGATCTCCGCGCCGAACCGGGTGGCCTGGCGGCGGGCGCGCTCGGTGAGCTGGGCGCCCGAGACGCCGTCGGGGAAGCCCAGGTAGTTCTCGATGCGGGAGCTCTGCCCGGCCTGCCCGCCGGTCGCCGACCGTTCCACCAGGACGGTGCGCAGCCCCTCCGACGCCCCGTACACCGCGGAGCCCAGCCCGGCCGGGCCGCCGCCGATGACGACGAGGTCGTAGAACGCGGCGGCCGGTGTGGTGGCGAGCCCCACGTGCGCGGCCAGCTCCGCAGGCTCCGGCTCGACCAGCGCCGTCCCCTCGGCGGTGACCACCAGCGGCAGCCGCAGCCCGTCGGCCCCGGCCGCCTCCAGCAGCCGCCGTCCTTCGGGCTCGTCGGAGGAGTACCACCGGTAGGGCACCTGGTTGCGGGCCAGGAACTCCCGCACCTCGGAGGAGCGCGCCGACCAGCGGTGCCCGACCACCTTGGTCGCCGGTACCGGCCGGTGGTCGCTGGCGCGCCAGGCCGAGATCAGGTCGTCCAGGACCGGGTAGAGCTTCTCCTCGGGCGGGTCCCAGGGCTTGAGCAGGTAGTGGTCGAGGTCGACTACGTTGATCGCGTCGATGGCGGCGTGGGTGTCGGCGTACGCGGTCAGCAGCACCCGCCGCGCCCCGGGGTAGACGCCGAGCGCCTGCTCCAGGAACTCCACGCCGTTCATCTGCGGCATCCGGTAGTCGGCGAGGATCACGGCGACCAGGTCCCCCCGCAGCTTCAGCTCGCGCAGCGCCTCCAGGGCCGACTCCCCGGACTCGGCGCGCACGATCCGGTACCCGCCGCCGTAGTGCCGCCGCAGGTCACGGGCGATGGCGCGGGACACCCCCGGATCGTCGTCCACGGTGAGGATGACGGTCCGCGCCGCATCGCCGGCCTGTGCCATGCTCCTCCGCCCTGCCCACTCGAGCCGACCGACGCCCGAGCCCCGCCCGCGCCGGCTCCTGCCCATCGTAGGTGCGATCCCCCCTACCCGCGCCCGCTCCGGCGCCCGGCCGCCGGGGGCCGGGCGGCCGGGGCGGGGTACACCGGGCTGGCCGCAGGGGGCGGGCGCGCCGGGGCCGGGCGCGCCGGGCCGGCCGCACGGGACCGGGCACACCAGGCTGGGCACACAGGTCCGTGCGGACGGGGCTGCGTGCACCAGGCTGGGCAGACGCCGTGCGGTCGGGGCTGGGTGCACCAGGCTGGGC
>NZ_JBHVUQ010000251.1:0-8766 GCF_042884105.1 Streptomyces sp. NPDC058157 | reverse complement strand
ACCCTCGGCCACGCCATCGCCGGCCGCGCCGGCACCCTCGGCTCCGCCATCGCCGACCGGGCGGCGGCCCTCGTCGGCAGCGGCAGCGGCAGCGGCAGCGGCGGCGTCGACGGTGCGCCGGAAGCCGCGACCGGCGCCCCGGACGGCGCGCGCCCCCTCGTCGCCTGGCCGCTCTCCGCCAAGACCCCGGCCGCCCTCGCCGCGCAGGCCGCCCGGCTCCGTACCCACCTGGCCGCCCTGCCGGCCGCGCCCGGCGCCACCGCCCCGACGGCCGTCGACATCGCCCACTCCCTCGCCACCACCCGCACCGCCTTCGCCCACCGCGCCGTCCTCCTCGCGGCCGACCGGGCGGCCCTGGACCGGGCCCTGGACTTCCTCGCCGACGCGGACGCCGGACCCGGCGCACCCGCCCCCGAGGGCACCGACGTGGTGCGCGCCACCGCCGCCGACACCCTCCGGCCCGCGTTCGTCTTCCCCGGCCAGGGCTCCCAGTGGGCCGGCATGGCCGTCGAACTCCTCGACACCGCCCCCGTCTTCGCCGCCCGCATCCACGCGTGCGAGGAGGCCCTCGCCCCACACGTCGACTGGTCCCTGACCGAGGTCCTGCGCGGCGCCCCCGGCGCCCCCGGCTTCGACCGGGTCGACGTCGTCCAGCCCGTCCTGTTCGCGGTGATGGTCTCGCTGGCCGAACTGTGGCGCTCCTACGGGGTGCACCCCTCGGCCGTCGCCGGACACAGCCAGGGCGAGATCGCCGCCGCGGCCGTCGTCGGCGCCCTCAGCCTGGAGGACGCCGCGAAGGTCGTCGCCCTGCGCAGCCGGGCCCTGATCGCCCTGTCCGGCCGGGGCGGCATGCTCTCCGTCTCCCTGCCCCTCGACCGCCTCACCCCCCGGATGGCCGCCTGGGGCGAGCGGCTCTCCGTCGCGGCCGTCAACAGCCCGTCCTCCATCGTCGTGTCCGGCGACGGCGACGCCCTCGCCGAGCTCCGCGACGCCCTGGACGCCGACGGGATCCGGGCCCGGCTGATCGCCGTGGACTACGCGTCCCACTCCGCGCACGTCGAAGAGGTCCGCGAACAGGTCCTCGAAGCGCTCGCCGACATCACCCCCCGCGCCTCCGAGGTGCCGTTCTATTCCACCGTCACCGGCGGCGCCCTCGACACCGACCGGCTCGACGCCGACTACTGGTACCGCAGCCTGCGCCACACCGTCCGCTTCGACGAGGCCACCCGCGCCCTGGTCCGCGACGGACACGGCGCCCTCATCGAGGTCAGCGCCCACCCGGTGCTGACCGTCGGCATCCAGGAGACCCTCGACGACCTGGGCGGCGCAGGGGTCGCCCTCGCCACCCTGCGCCGCGGCGAAGGCGGCACCGCCCGCTTCCTGCGCTCCGCCGCCGAGGCCCACGCCCACGGCGTCGCCCTCGACTGGCCGGCCGTCCTCGCCGCCCCGGACGCCCGCCGGATCCCGCTGCCCACGTACGCGTTCCAGCACGAGCGCTACTGGCTGGACGCCCCGCACACCCCGGCCGACGCGGCCGGCCTGGGCCTCGCCCCGGCGGACCACCCCCTGCTGGGCGCCGTCACCACCCTCGCCGACGCCGAGGGCCTGCTCCTGACCGGCCGGCTGTCCACGCGCACCCACCCCTGGCTGGCCGAACACGAGGTGCTGGGCGCGGTCGTCCTCCCCGGCACCGCCTTCGTCGAGCTGGCCGTCCGGGCGGGCGACCACCTCGGCTGCGACCACCTCGCCGAACTCACCCTCCAGGCCCCCCTGGTCCTGCCCGAGCAGGGCGGCGTCCTCGTCCAGGTGGCGGTCGGCCCGGACGACGGTTCCGGCGACCGGCGCTTCGCCGTCCACTCCCGCCCCGACACGGCGGCCGCCGAGGAGACCTGGACCTGCCACGGCACCGGCGTGCTGAACTCCGCCCCCGGCACCCCGCCCCCCGGACCGGACGCCGACTGGCCGCCCGCCGGCGCGGCCCCCGTCGACCTCGGCGGCTTCTACGCCGGGCTCGCCGCCCGCTCCTTCGCCTACGGCCCGGTCTTCCAGGGCCTGCGGGCCGCCTGGCGCCTCGGCGACGAGGTGTTCGCCGAGGTGGCCCTCCCCGAGGACGCCCGCGCCGAAGCCGACCGGTACGGGCTGCACCCGGCCCTGCTGGACGCCGCCCTGCACGCCGTCGGCTTCGGCCCGCTCGGCGACATGGGCACCGGACGGATGGCCTTCTCCTGGGAGGACGTACGCCTGCACGCCGGCGGAGCCACCCGGCTGCGGATCCGGCTGGCCCCGGCCGGCACCGACACCGTGACCCTGACCGCCTCGGACGACACCGGCCGCGCCGTGGCCACCATCGGCGCCCTCGCCTTCCGGGAGGTCCGCGAGGAACACCTGCGGGCCGCGCTCACCGACCACCACACCTCCCTCTACCGGGTCGATTGGCCGGCCCACCCCCTCGCCGACACCGCGCCCCCCGCCGGTCCCTGGGCCCTCATCGGCTCCGCCCCCGGGGCCGGCACCGGGGAGGCGGCCCTCCGCGAGACCGCCGACGCCCTGGAGAGCGGCGGCCCGCGGCCCGACGTCCACCCCGACCTCGCCGCCCTGGCCGCGGCGGTCGCGGCCGGCGCCCCCGTCCCCGCGACCGTGGCCGCCGTCCTGCCCGTGACCGCCGGCGGGGCCGGTGCCGACGCCGTCCGCGAGACCGCCCGGCACGCCCTGACGCTGCTGCGGGACTGGCTGGCCGACGACCGCTTCGCCGCCTCCCGGCTGGTGTTCCTCACCCGCGACGCCGTCGCCGCACCCGGCGGGGACCCCGCCGGCACCCCGGACACCCGCCCCGACCACGCCCCCGTCTGGGGCCTGGTCCGCTCCGCCCAGTCCGAACACGCCGACCGGCTCGTCCTCGCCGACACCGACGGCACCCCGGACTCCCTGCGCCGCCTGCCCGCCGCCCTCGCCACCGGCGAACCCCAACTGGCCCTGCGCGACGGCCGGATGGCCGTACCCCGGCTGGTCCGCGTCCCCGTCGCCGCCGAGCCCGCCACCACCCCCGCCCTCGACCCGGACGGCACCGTACTGATCACCGGAGGCACCGGAGCCCTCGGCCGCCTCGTCGCCGCCCACTTCATCACCACCCACGGCGTCCGCCACATCCTCCTCACCAGCCGCCGCGGCCCCGAGACCGAAGGGGCGGCCGCACTCCGGGAGGAGCTCACCGCCCTCGGCGCGACCGTCACCGTCGCCGCCTGCGACGCCGCCGACCGGGACGCCCTCGCCGCCCTCCTCACGGCCGTCCCCGCCGACCGCCCGCTCACCGCCGTCGTCCACGCCGCCGCCGTCGTCGCCGGCGGACTCGTCGACACCCTCACCCCGGAGGACCTCGACCTGGTCCTGCGCCCCAAGGTCGACGCCGCACTCAACCTCCACGAACTGACCCGCGGCCTGGACCTCGCCGCCTTCGTCCTCTTCTCCTCCCTCGCCGGCACCCTCGGCGGCGCCGGACAGGGCGCCTACGCGGCCGGCAACGCCTTCCTCGACGCCCTCGCCCACCAGCGCCGCGCCCAGGGCCTGCCCGCCTCCGCCCTCGCCTGGGGCGTCTGGGACGAACGCGGCGACCAGACCCGGCTCGCCGACGAGGACCTGCGGCGCATGGCCCGCGCCGGACTGGTCCCGCTCACCGCCGACGAGGGCCTGAGCCTCCTCGACACCGCCCGCACCCTGGACGACGCGGCCCTGGCCCCCGTACGCCTCGACCTGCCCGCACTGCGCCGCCAGTCGGCGGGGCCCGTGCCCGCCCTGCTGCGCGCCCTCGTACGGACCCCCGCCCGCCGCGCCGCCCTCAGCGGCGCACCCGGCCCCGACGGCCTCTCCGCCGAACTGTCCCGGCTGGCGGCCCTGCCGCCCGCCGAGCGCGCGGACACCGTGCTCACCCTCGTACGCAACCAGGTGGCCGCCGTCCTCGGCCACACCACCCCCGGGGCCGTCGACCCCGGCCGGGCCTTCCGGGAACTGGGCTTCGACTCGCTGGCCGCGATGGAACTCCGCAACCGGCTCTCCGCCGCCACCGGCGTCCGCCTGCCCGCCACCGCCGTCTTCGACCACCCCACCCCCAGCGCCCTCGCCGCCCACCTCCTGGAGGAGATCCCCGGCGGCCACCCCGGTACGGCCGTGGTCACCGCCGCGCCCGCAACGCCCGGCCGCGGCGCCGCCACCGGCGCCGAGGAACCCGTCGCCATCGTCGCCATGAGCTGCCGGCTGCCCGGCGAGGTCCGCGGCCCCGAGGACCTCTGGAACCTCCTCGCCGAAGGCACCGACGCCATCACCGGCCTGCCCGCCAACCGCGGCTGGGACCTCGACGCGCTCTACCACCCCGACCCCGACCACCCCGGCACCAGCTACGTCAAGGAAGGCGGGTTCCTGCACGACGCGGACGGGTTCGACCCCGAGTTCTTCGGGATCTCCCCCCGCGAGGCCCTGTCCATGGACCCGCAGCAGCGGCTCCTGCTGGAGACCGCCTGGGAGGCCTTCGAACGGGCCGGGATCGACCCGGCCACCCTGCGCGGCACCCGCACCGGGGTG
Source organism: Streptomyces sp. NPDC058157 (assembly GCF_042884105.1). Taxonomy (NCBI): domain Bacteria; kingdom Bacillati; phylum Actinomycetota; class Actinomycetes; order Kitasatosporales; family Streptomycetaceae; genus Streptomyces; species Streptomyces sp. NPDC058157. The sequence continues at coordinate 4,194 of NZ_JBHVUQ010000251.1, read as the reverse complement.
TTCGCCGGCACCAACGGCCAGGACTACGCCCTCGGCCTCTCCCCGGAACAGGCCGAGGGCATGGAGGGCCACCTCCTCACCGCCAACTCCGCCTCCGTGGTCTCGGGCCGGGTGGCCTACACCTTCGGCCTGGAGGGCCCGGCGGTGACCGTGGACACCGCCTGCTCCTCCTCCCTCGTCGCCCTGCACCTGGCCGCCCAGTCCCTGCGCCGGGGCGAGTGCGACCTGGCCCTCGCGGGCGGGGTCACCGTCATGTCCACCCCGGGCGCCCTCATCGGCTTCAGCCGCCAGCGCGGACTCGCCCCGGACGCCCGCTGCCGCGCCTTCGCCGCCTCCGCGGACGGCACCGGCCTCGCCGAGGGCGCGGGCATGCTCCTGGTGGAACGGCTCTCGGACGCCCGCCGCAACGGCCACCGGGTCCTGGCCGTCGTCCGGGGTTCCGCGATCAACCAGGACGGCGCGTCGAACGGTCTGACCGCGCCGAACGGGCCCGCGCAGCAGCGGGTGATCCGCCAGGCGCTGGCGGACGCGCAACTCTCCGCCGCGGACGTGGACGCCGTCGAGGCGCACGGCACCGGCACCACCCTGGGCGACCCCATCGAGGCCCAGGCCCTGCTCAAGGCCTACGGAACCGGCCGTGAGGCCGACCGGCCGCTGTGGCTGGGCACGGTCAAGTCGAACATCGGGCACACGCAGGCCGCGGCCGGTGTGGCGGGTGTGATCAAGATGGTGTTGGCGATGCGGCACGGGGTGCTGCCGAAGACCCTGCACGTGGACGAGCCTTCCCCGCACGTGGACTGGTCGGCGGGGGAGGTGCGGCTGCTGACCGAGGCGCGTGAGTGGGCGCAGGAGGCGGGCCGTCCGCGCCGGGCGGGTGTCTCCTCGTTCGGCGTCAGCGGCACCAACGCCCACGTCCTCCTCGAAGAGGCCCCGGCGGGCGGCACCCCCACCAGCGAGGAGGACGGCACCCCGGACGGGACCCTCGCGCCGCCGCCCGTCCCCTGGCTGATCTCCGCCAAGGACGAGAACGCCCTGCGGGCCCAGGCGGAACGGCTCCTGGCCCACGTCCGGTCCGCCGACCGGCCCGACACGACCGACATCGCCCTCTCCCTGGCGACCACCCGCGCCGCCTTCCCGCACCGCGCGGTCATCACCGGCCAGGACCGGGACGACCTCCTGCACGCCCTCACCACCCTCGCCCGCGGCGAGACCCCGGGCCCGGAGACCGTACGCGGCACGGCGTCGACGGGGGCCGCCGGACGTACCGCGTTCCTGTTCTCGGGGCAGGGGAGCCAGCGCCTGGGGATGGGGCGTGAACTGTACGAGTTCTTCCCGGTGTTCGCGGCGGCCTTCGACGCCGTGTGCGCCGCTCTGGATCCGCACCTGGAACTTCCCCTGCGGGAGGTGGTGTTCGGTGGGGACGTGGAGTTGCTGGGCGAGACGCGGTTCACCCAGCCGGCGTTGTTCGCGGTCGAGGTGGCGTTGTTCCGGTTGGTGGAGTCCTGGGGCGTCCGCCCCGACTTCCTGGCCGGGCACTCGATCGGGGAGTTCGCCGCCGCGCATGCGGCGGGTGTGCTGTCGCTGGAGGACGCGGCGAGGCTGGTGGCCGCCCGTGGCCGGCTGATGCAGGCACTTCCGTCGGGCGGTGTGATGGTGGCGGTCCAGGCCTCGGAGGAGGAGGTGTGGGAGCTGCTGGCCGGGCTGGAGGGTCGTGCGGGGATCGCTGCCGTCAACGGGCCCACGGCCGTGGTGGTTTCGGGTGCGGAGGACGCGGTGGCGTCGGTCGTGGACCGGCTCGCGGCGGACGGCCGCAAGACGAAGGCCCTGGCGGTCTCCCATGCCTTCCACTCCCCGCTGATGGAGCCGATGCTCGACGCCTTCCGTGAGGCCGTCGAGGAGACCGTGTTCGGGACTCCCGTCCTGCCGGTGGTCTCCACCCTCACCGGGCGGACCGTTGCCGCCGAGGAGTTCTGCTCGGCCGACTACTGGGTGAGCCACGTCCGTGAGGCCGTCCGCTTCGCCGACGCCGTCACCACCCTCGCGGACGAGGGCACCGGCACGTTCCTGGAGATCGGACCGGGCGGCGTCCTGACCGCCCTCACCCAGGAGCTCGTGGACGAGCGGGCCGTCACCGTCGTCCCCGCCCTGCGCGGCGACCTCACGGAGAGCCTGGCCGTCACCACCGCCCTCGCCCGCCTCCACGTCCACGGCACCCCCGTCGACTGGGAAGCCGTGTTCGCCGGACGCGGCGCCCGCCGCGTCGACCTGCCCACCTACCCCTTCCAGCACCAGCCGTACTGGCTGATCCCCGCCGGCCCCGGGGAGACCGGGGCCCGGACGGCGGACCCGGCCGAGGCGGCGTTCTGGGACACCGTCGAGAGCCAGGACCTGGCCGCCCTCGCCGAACGGCTGGAGGTCGCCGGAGACTCCCCGCTCAGCTCCGTACTGCCCGCCCTCTCCAGTTGGCGCCGGCGCCAGCGCAGCCGTTCCGCCGTCGACTCCTGGCGCTACCGGATCTCCTGGCATCCCCTCACCGGCACCCGGGACACCGCCGAACTCACCGGCACCTGGCTGCTCGCCGTCCCCGACGGCGGCGAGGACGGCCCGACGGCCACGGCCGTCTCCGACGCCCTGGCCCGCCACGGCGCCGAGGTCACGCTGCTCCCCGTACGCCCAGACGAGACCCGTGCCGCACTCGCGGCCCGGCTGCGCCGCGCACCCGACGCGGCGGCGCCGGCCGGTGTCCTGTCCCTCCTCGCGCTCACCGACGGCTCCCACCCCGACCACGCCGAACTCCCCGCCGGACTGGCCCTGACCACCCTGCTGGTCCAGGCCCTGGGTGACGCGGAGACCACCGCGCCGCTCTGGTGCGCCACCCGCGGGGCGGTGGCCGTAGGCCGCTCCGACACCCCGGCCGTCCCGGAGCAGGCCACGGTCTGGGGCCTCGGCCGCTCGGCGGCACTCGACCACCCGGACCGCTGGGGCGGACTCGTGGACCTGCCCGCCACCCTGGACGAGCGGGCCGCCCACCGCCTGGTCCGCGTCCTCGCACACGAGAAGGGGGACGAGGACCAGGTCGCGGTCCGGGCCTCCGGGACCTTCGTCCGCCGCCTGTCCCGCGCCCTCGCCCCCGCCCCGGCCCCGTCGGCTCCGGCCGACCGGACCTGGCGTCCGCACGGCACCGTCCTGATCACGGGCGGCACCGGAGCCCTCGGCGCCCACGTCGCCCGCCACCTGGCCCGCGGCGGCGCCGACCACCTGGTCCTCACCAGCCGGCGCGGCCCCGAGGCACCGGGAGCCCGTGAACTCGCCGCCGAGATCGAGGAACTGGGCGCCCGCGTCACGATCACGGCCTGTGACCTCACCGATCGGGAGCAGCTGGCGAAGCTCCTCGGGACCCTCCCGGAGGACCACCACCCGCTCACCGCCGTCGTCCACGCGGCCGGCCTGCCGCAGTTCACCCCGACCGACACCCTGACCCCGGCCGACCTCGCCGCCGTCCTGGCCGCGAAGGCGGCCGGCGCCCGGCACCTCGACGAACTCCTGGCCGACCGGGACCTGGACGCCTTCGTCCTGTTCTCCTCCGTCGCCGCCGCCTGGGGCAGCGGCAGCCAGGCCGCCTACTGCGCCGCCAACGCCCACCTCGACGCACTCGCCGAGCAGCGCCGCGCCCGAGGACTCGCCGCCACCTCCGTCGCCTGGGGCCCCTGGGCCGACGCGGGCATGGCGGGCGGCGAGGAGGCCGAGGCCCACCTGCGCCGGCGCGGACTGCCCGCCATGGCGCCGGACACCGCGATCGCCGCGCTCCAGCGGGCACTCGACCTGGACGAGACCACGGTCGTCGTCGCCGACGTCCACTGGGACCGGTTCGCGCCCGCCTTCACCCTCGCCCGCCCCAGCGCCCTCCTCGCCGACCTGCCCGAGGCCCGCACGGCCCTCGCCGCCACCGGCCCGGCGGCGGACGGCGCGGGCGCGGCCGGCGACGCCGCCCCCTCCCGTGCCGCCGGACTCGCCGCACTCCCGGCTGCCGAACGCCGGCGCGTGCTCCTGGACCTCGTCCGGGCCGAAGTGGCCCGGGCCCTCGGACACTCGGGCCCGTCCGCGGTGGTCGCCGAACGCTCCTTCAAGGACCAGGGCTTAGACACCCTCACCCGCGTCGAACAGCGCCACCGGCTGAGCGGCGCCCCAGTCTCA
>NZ_JBHVUQ010000250.1:0-8769 GCF_042884105.1 Streptomyces sp. NPDC058157 | reverse complement strand
GTCCAGGGCGCCGCCGACAACTCCGCACCGGACACCGTCGCGTGCGCCGAACGGGCCGTCGAACTCGCCCGGACCGCAGGCGACCCGATCGCCCGCTCGGCCGCCCTCGACGCGCTCTCCGGCGCCCGGAGCTGGGCCGGTGACACCTTCGCCGCCGCGGCCGCCGCCCGGGAGCGGATCGGCGTCCTGGCCGCCGCCCCGGACACGCCCGCCCGGACGCACGAGCTCATCGACGCCCTCGCCATGGCCGCGGCCACCGCCGTCGGCGCGGGCGAGCTGCCGGCGGCGCGCCGCTGGGCGGCCGAGCTCGCGCACCACCCCCAGCTGGCCGACATCGGCGACCACGCCACCTCCTGGCTGCTCGTCGCCGACGCGTTCACGGGCCGTGCCGAAGAGGTGCTCACCGCCGGCGTGCGCTTCCTCGACGCCTGGGAACGCACCGGCCGCCAGCGCTCGTTCTCCCTGGGCCCGGCCGCCGCGGCCGTCGCGATGGTCCACGGCCTGCGCGGCGACGGCGAGGCCCGCGCGACCTGGCTCGCCATCACCGACCGGGCGGGCGGCAAGGAGGACAACCGTCACGGCCACGGCGCCGTCTTCGAGGCCCTGGTCCAGCTCCACCACGGGGACGCGCACGCCGCGCTGGAACGCGTCGCCCCCGAGCCCGGGCAGGTGTGGAAGTGGGTCTGCTGGGTCTGGCTGCACTGGTACGAGGCGCTCCGCGCGGAAGCCTCCGTCCTCGCCGGGCACCCCGACGCCGCCGCCCGGGTCGCCGCCGCCCGGGCCCTGGTCGCCGGCAACCCGGTGGCCGGGGCCCTGGTGGAGCGGGCCGGCGCACTGCTCACCGGGGACCGGCCGCGGCTGCTGGCCACCGCGGCGGCGTTCGAGGCGGCCGGCTGCCGCTACCAGTGGGCGCGCACCCTGCTGCTGGCCGGGGGCGAGCACACCGAGGCCGGAGCGTCGGCCCTGGCCTCCCTCGGACTCGCGCCGATGACCGTTCGTTAGGCCGTACCCGGCGCCGCCTCAGCGCGCCGGTCCGAGCCCCTCCGGGAGGGCGGCCACCACGAGGGCGACGGCTTGCTCGGGCGTCTCGGTGCGCGCGACCGACTCGCCACCGTTGCGCACCCCGTACCGCCCTTCGTCGTACGGGTGGACGGCGTACCCGACCCGGGTCCTCCAGGGCTCCTCGACCCTGGGGGAGAACCAGAGGGCGAAGTGGCTGTTGACCGGCATCAGCCGGCGGAGCACCGGCTGGGCGTACGCCGCCACCAGCAGTGCGTGGGGGCGCGGGTGCCGGTCGTACGGCGGGAGGTGGACGCGGTCCAGCTTGGTCCACCACGCCAACTCGACGGCGCCGAGCGGCTCCCGCTCGTGGGCGAGGGCCCAGGGCCTGAACCGGATGAACGGGGCGTGCGCCCTGGTCTCCTCCAGCCCCGCGCCGCCCGTCCACGCCATCGTCGCCCTGACCGCCTCGGCCAGGTCCCCGGTCCACCCACCGGCCAGGCACGGGCCCTTGTGCTGGAGGGTCACCAGGAAGGTACGCCGCCCATCGGCGGGCGGCCACACCAGCACGCGCCGGCCGCTCCCCGCGTCGACGTACTCCGCGAGGCGCCCCGACTCCCGCCCCGACTCCGGCAGGACGAGCCCGAGCCCCCCGGCCGCACGCCCCAGCGCCGCCCGCAGCGCCCCTGCACGTCCCCAGCCGCCGTCGCCCGACCCCGCCCCGTAGTTCATCCGCCCAGTCTGCCCCGGCACCCGCCTGCCCCGACACTCCCTCTATGACGCTCCGACGCGGTCCGTATATCGTTCGGGACGAGCGGGACCGGCGACCGCGGACCCCCGTGAGCGGCGGACCGCCGGCCGAGGGCATGCGCCCCCGCCGAACGGTCCCGGGCGGAGGTGACCTCGCGTGGACCGTGCGACCGGACGGGGGCGTGGACCGCGTGGTGGTGGAGCGCACCGGGAGGCCGCGGTCTCCGCTGCCGGAGGTCTGCGACGGGTCACCCGCCCCCCGCACCCCGCTTTACGGCCCTACCTGCGCGGCCACACCGGCTTCTCCCACCTGGCTCCGCCCTACCAGGTCCGGCTGGTTCCGACCGGCCACGTGATCATGACCCTCAGCCTGGCCGAGCCGTTCAGCCAGATCCGCCGCCTCGGAACGCCGGGACCGGGCACCGGCCGGATCGGGTCGGCGGTGGTCGGGATGGAGGACCGGCCGGCGTGGTGCGTCCATCCCGGTGGCCGGCAGGAGATCATCCGGGTGGAGTTCACCCCGCTCGGCGCCTACCGGTTGCTCGCCCTGCCCATGCGCGAGCTGACCAACCAGGTGGTCGAGCTGGACGACGTCCTGGGCCGCGAGGCCGGTGTGCTGGTGGAGCGTCTGGCGGCCGCCCGCGGCTGGGCCGCCAGGTTCGACCTGCTCGACGCCCTGCTGCTGGCCCGGCTCGGGCGCGGCCCGGAGCCCGCACCCGAGGTGGACCACGCGTGGCGCCTGCTCACGGACTCCGCCGGCGGGGTCCCCATCGCCAGGCTCGCCGACGAGGTGGGGTGGAGCCGCAGCTACCTGGTCCGCCGGTTCACCGAACAGGTCGGGCTCACGCCGAAGACGTCCGCCCGCGTCCTGCGCTTCCACCGCGCGGCGCAGCTGCTGACCGGCGGCCCCGTGGACCTCGCCCGCCTCGCCGCCGGTTGCGGCTTCTACGACCAGGCCCACCTCACCCGGGAGTTCCGGGCCCTCGCCGGTCTCACCCCGGGCCGGATGGCGACGGCCGCCCGCCCCGTGGACGAGGCCCTCGCCCTCTAGTCGGAGGTCACATTCGTCCAATCCGGCTCCGTCTGCGCGCCGTTACGTTCTTGCGCACGAAGAGGACCAGGAGAGCAGGGGGGGACGGCCATGTTCACCGAGCGGGCGGACGAGCAAGGGGCGATGATCGCCGAGATCGTGCAAGGCAAGGGCAGCCCGGCGCTCGTGGCGAGGGTCCAGGCCAACTTCCGGCAGTGGCTGCGTGACCACTGGAACGGCGACGAGGCATCGGCTCTGGCCCATTGCGTCCACGCGCTGGCCGAGGCCTGTGGCGGAGCGCGGGGCGAGTGGGGCACCCTCGGCAGGCAGCAGCAGTCGGCGGTGGTCTGGTTCTTCAGCCTCATGTGCCTGCCGTCCCGGGACAGCGCCGGGGACGACGCGGCCGCCTTCTACCGGCAGGCCCTCGCCTCGGGCGGCGGGCTCGCCGCCATCGCCCGCACCGCCGACCTCCTGCGCGGCCGCGCGTAGGCGGTGCCCGCCCGCCACCCGATCCCGGTCACAGGGCGTCGACGCCGGACACCCGGGGCGCCCGGGCCTTGATCAGCGAGCCGGCGGCCAGTGCCGCCAGCAGCAGGGAGCCGCCCGCCCACCAGAGGGTGTCGCCGTAGCCGTGCATCAACTGCTCGGCCCCGGTCTCGTCCGACGCGTCGGCCAGGCGCGCGCCGACGAGGGTCAGCAGCAGGGCCATCCCGATCGACTCGCCCACCTGCTGGGCCAGCACGACCACCGCCGAGACCGAGCCGGAGCGCTGCGGGGCGATGCCGGAGGTGGCGGTGGCGAACAGCGGCCCGAAGGCCTGGCCGCCGCCGAAACCGGCGAGCAGCATGCCGGGCAGCACCCGGGTCCCGTACGCGGTGCCGGAGTCGACGCCGGCGAGGAACAGCGTCCCGGCGGCGGCGGTGACCAGCCCGGTCGCGATCAGCACGCCGGGTGCGACGCGGTCCTGGAGGCGCGCCGAGACCTGCGTGGCGGCGAGGGCGGCCGCGACGGCCAGCGGCAGGGCCATCAGCCCGGTCGTGCCCGGTGTGGTGCCGAGGACGTACTGCGTGTAGACGGTCAGCGTCGGGAGCAGCGCCAGGAACCCGGCGCCGGTCAGGACCATCGTCAGCGCGCAGCCGAGCCGGTCGCGGCGCCCGCCCGCGTCCCCGGCCGGCAGGCCGCCCGCCGCGGTGAGCCGGCGCAGGAAGGCCGCGAGCAGCAGGGCTCCCGCCGCGACGAGGCCCAGGGCCAGGGGAGTGGTCCAGCCGAGCCGCCCGCCCTCGTCCGTGCCGTAGACCAGCGCGGCGAGTCCGGCCGACCCGAACAGCACGCCGGGCCCGTCGAAGCGGGCACCGCCGCCGGGCGCGAGGCCCGGCAGCAGGGTGGCCGCCCCGGCCACCGCGAGCGCCGCGAGCGGGACGGAGGCGAACTGCGCCATGCGCCAGGACGCCAGCTCCGCGAGCCAGCCGCCGGTGAGCAGGCCGAGCGCGCCGCCGCCGGCCGTGACCGCTCCGTAGACCCCGAAGGCCCGGGCGCGTGCCCGCGGTTCGGGGAATCCGGTGGACACGAGGGACAGCGCCGCCGGTGTCAGCAGCGCGGCGAACGCACCCTGCAGGACGCGCGCCGCGATCAGCAGACCGGGGCCGCCGGCCGCGCCGCAGAGCGCGGAGGCCAGCGCGAAGCCGGCCAGGCCGGTGATCAGGGTCCGTCTGGCGCCCACGCGGTCGCAGAGGTACCCGCCGGGCAGCAGCAGTGCGGCGAAGGCGACCGCGTAGGCGGTGACCGCGTTCAACCCGCCGTCGGCGAAGCCGAGATCGGCCTGGACTGTCGGCAGGGCGGCGCTGAAACCCATCACGTCGAGCAGGACCAGCAGCTGCGTCAGGGCGATCACACCCAGGCCCCACCACCGCCTGGGGTGCGGTGCCGCCGGATCGGGCACTACGGCCGGTGGCGGCCCGAAGCCCTCTGCGGGGACGGGCTCCTCCGCGGGCGGGGGCGTGGGCGCGTACGGGGGCGGTGGCGCGGCCACCGGCTGGTGCTGGCGCGGCACGGACGGGATGCGGGGGTCCCGGGGCGACGCGGCGGCGGGCGCCTCGGGTTCCTCGGGCGCCCAGTCCAGCAACCTCGCGGCACGGCGGCCGAGTTGCGCCAGTACCGTGCCCGGAAGCCACTCCCCGGCCTGTTCGACCGCCGTCCGCTCGGCGACCTCGTGCGGGGTCGGCCGCGCGGCCGGATCCTTCTCCAGGCAGGCCCGCACGAGACCGGTCAGCGACTGCGGAACGCCGGTGAGGTCGGGTTCCTCCTCGGCCACCCGGAAGAGGTGGGCGTTCAGCCCGGAGTCGTCGGCGCCGAACAGGAGCCGGCCCGTCGAGGCGTAGACGAGGACGGCGCCGAGGCAGAAGACGTCGCTGGCGGGGGTGAGCGGGCGGCCGCGGACCTGCTCGGGGGACATGAAGCCGGGGGAGCCTATGAGCATGCCGGTGCGGGTGTGCAGGCTGTCTGCGGTCAGGCTGTCCATCGCCCGCGCGATGCCGAAGTCGATGACGCGCGGGCCGTCGATGGTGACGAGCACGTTGGAGGGCTTCAGGTCACGGTGGATCAGGCCCGCCTCGTGTACGGCCCGCAGGGCGACGGCGAGCCGGTTGGCGAGGGTGTGCACCGAGTACTCGGGCAGCGGCCCGAAGTCCTCGGCCACCACGGTGCGCAGGTCCGGCCCCGGGATGTACTGCGTCGCCACCCACGGCACGGCGGCCTCCGGGTCGGCGTCGAGCACCGCCGCCGTCCAGTCCCCGCCCACCCGGCGGGCGGCGGCCACCTCACGGGCGAAGCGCCTGCGGAACTCGGCGTGCCCGGCGTACTCGGCCTGCACGACCTTCACCGCGACGGTCCGCCCGCCCTCGGAACGGCCCAGATAGACCAGGCCCATGCCGCCCTCGCCCAGCCGGGCGATCAGACGGTACGGGCCGATGTGGGTCGGGTCTGCTGCGATCAACTGGTCCACGGGGACGAAGTATGCCAACTGCCGGGCGGGAATGAACCCGGTCCCCCCGGAAGGGGCGATCCTGTTCAATGGGCTGATGAGAGAAGGCAAGAGAAGGTGGCAGGTTCCTTATGGCCTGCCGCAGGACGTCGTGCTGTATGCCACCCCCGACGGATGGCGCCACAGCACCACCACGACGGACGGGGCGATCTTCTGCGGGCGGCTCACCGGGCTGCCGGAGACGGCCACAGCCGAGCAGGCCAAGGAGGCAAAGGCCGTGATGCTGCGGGCACTCGGGCTCGAGTTCCACGGGACCGCCCTCGAAGTCACCTGGGAGGCCGGCGAGACGCCCGGCTCATGGAACGGGCGGGTTCACCCGAGCCCCGCACCGGAGCACGGCGACGCCGACCGGGCATCCGTCTGACGCCGGAGATGGGAGGCGAAGAGGCAGCGCGGCGTTGGCTGGCCGATCAGGGCGTCCGGCAGGTGCGCGACGGGTGGGTGAGCGACGCAGAGCCGGACGTGCTGCTCACTGCCAACCAGGTGGCACACTCCTGGTCCGGTGATGTGTTCGCCGAAGACCTGGATGCGGCCGGTCAGGTGCGGTTGGCTCTCGGGCTGCTGGACCTGCTCGACGAGTACTGGGTCACGTGCGAGATCCGGTTCGCGAACGAGGGCGCGGAGGGCCCCCTGCCGGCCGAGGTGCTGTGGGACGGCTACCGCCGGCGGCTGGAGGCGGACCGGGACGCCGAAGCCGTCACCTACTCGCTGTGGGTGGACTGGTTCGAGGACCACGCCACTTCCGCGACCGCATTCGCCGAGGTTCTGGGGAACGACGTCGACCGGGTGGTGGCAGAGCGATCGCAGCCCCTGCTCCGCCGGGCCCGTCGGGTTCTGGAGTGTTCGGGACCGGTGCGCTGGCCGGTGAAGGAGCTGACGTACCGCACCGCCGTGCGGCTTCCCGACCTGCACCCGGCCGTCTTCCGCGGCCTCCTCGCGAGCTTCCACGACGTCTACGGCGACCTGGAGCCGGCTGCCGCACGGGTCCTGCTCGGCCGGCTGGACCTCCCCACGAACACCCGGCACCTCGCCGCACTGCGCCACGTACTCGATGCGGGGCACGCGAACCACCACCGCAGCCCCGACGCCTGGGACGACGCGGTTCGCTCCTGCTCCGGTGGTGCAGCCGGCCGTGGAACACGCCACATGGGGGGACGAACCGGTTCGCATTGACAGAATGATCATGCCGGGACACGATCCGTGGCGCATCGCGAACCGGTACGGATCGTCTTCCGTCGTTCAGCTCCCCTGCCGTCCACGGACGGTTCCTGCGAAGGGAATCCCATGCGCAACGACCTGTACGACTACAGCCCCATCACCGAACGGGCACCCATCCAGTGGCCCGGCGGCGCCCGCGTGGCGTTCTACGTCGGCCTCAACGTCGAGCACTTCGTCCTGGGCAAGCCGTCCACCAGCATCAACCAGGGCACCGCGTCGCTCGTGCCCGATCCGCTCAACCACGGCTGGCGCGACTACGGCCCCCGCGTGGCGATCTGGCGGATGATCGAATCGTTCGACCGGCACGGCGTGCGCCCGAGCGTGCTGCTCAACTCCGATGTCGCCGAGCAGTACCCGCAGATCATCGAGGCCGGCCGGGCGCGCCGTTGGGCCTGGCTCGCCCACGGCAAGAACAACTCCACCCTGCAGGCCGAGGTCGAGGCGGACGAGCGCGCCTACCTGACCGATGTCGTCGAGACCATCGAGAAGGCGACCGGGCAGCGCCCCCGCGGCTGGATGGGACCCGCCCTCAGCGAGACCTTCCAGACCCCGGCGCTGATAGCCGAACTCGGCCTGGGCTACGTGCTGGACTGGACCGCCGACGACCAGCCCTTCCCGTTGAACGTGCCGGGCCTCCTGAGCGTTCCCTACACCCTCGAACTCAACGACCTGGGCCTGTTCACCGCCCACTCCGTCAGCGGCCCCGACTTCGTCCAGATCGTCAAGGACCAGCTCGACCAGCTGCACGCCGACTCCGCGCACAGCGGACGCGTGATGTCACTGGCCCTGCACCCCTTCGTGAGCGGCCAGGCGTTCCGGATGAAGTACCTGGACCAGGCGCTCGAATACGTGGTCAACCACCCCGGCGTGTGGACCACGACCAGCGACGACATCGCCGAACACTACGCCCGCACCACCGCGGGCCCCGCCGCCTGACCGGAGGGACGGGCGAAGGGCGCGGGAGCGGCCGAGCGCCTCCGCCAGTGCAGCGCCGGGCGGCACCGGCTCCTGTTCACCCCGCTCGCAGCGCGGCCGCCAGCCGTCCCAGCGCTGCCTTGATCCGGTCCGGCGCGACCCCTTGGGCGCGCTGCTGGAGGTAGACCTCCGGCGCCAGCGGCGCGAGCAGGCTGTCCACCAGGGCCTCGGGGTCCGGGACGCCCGACTCGCGCAGCAGGACGAGGACATGGGTGCGCCAGAAGCCGTAGGCCCCGATGGTGAAGCGCTTCTCCCCGGTCTCGGCGCCCAGCACCAGGTGGCCGTGGGTCTCCAGCAGGTCGACCATGGCGGCGTAGAACGCGGTGAGCCGCTCCGGGGCCGGCGCTCCGGGGCCGAGCGGGGGAGCGCCGCGCAACAACTCCTCCTGCAGGCGGCGTTCGTGCTCGTCGAGGAGGGCGGCCGCGATGGACGTGACGTCCGGGTAGCGGCGGTAGAGCGTGCCGCGGCCGATGGCGGCCGCCCGGGCGATGTCGTCCATCGTGACCGACCGCGGATCGCCGGCGGCGAACAGCCCGGCGGCGGCGGAGAGCACCTTGGCCCGGTTGCGGGCGGCGTCGGCGCGTTCCCTCGTGTCCATGGGGCCTCAGCCTAGCGGAATAAGTGGACGGCCTGTCCGGTTGTGGCCCTCGTCCGGTATAACTGGACGCCGTGTCCGGTTACCGTTCCCGCCGCTACCGAGGGGGCCCCGTCATGACCACGCCGCAGTACTTCCACTGGCTCCTGCTGGTCGCCGCCG
>NZ_JBHVUQ010000249.1:0-8832 GCF_042884105.1 Streptomyces sp. NPDC058157 | reverse complement strand
AGCGGGGGGTGGGGGGGTCTGTTTTTTTTCTATACCCCCCTGGTCCGCCCCCCGGGGGGGGCCCCCCCCCCGGGGGGGGGCGGCCCACGCCCCTTTTCGCGCTGCGGTCACTCCGGCTTCGGGTGGATCCGGCGGGGGCCGGCGGCGGGGTGGTCGCGGAGCTTGTCCTGCAGGAAGCGGCTGGTCTCGGTCAGCCGGGGCGGGCCGCTGAGCGGCGGGACCCCGGAGACGCTGACGCCGGCCGGGACCGGTGCCACGTAGTGGTCCGGCGCGGTGACGGTGGTGTACCCCGTCGTGGCGGCGATCACCGCCGTCAGCACGAGCGCGGCCCGCGCCCAGCGGCGGGCGCGGTGCTCGCTGAGGGTGCGGACGGTGGCCGCGGCCGGCGGCTCCAGCGGCACGGCGGGCCGCACCGCGCCGAGCCACTCGCGCAGCACGGCCGACTGCTCCTGCGGGGGCACGCCGGCCAGCCCGGGGAGCCGGGCGGCGAGGTCGGCGTGGGCGTGGAGCAGCCGGTTGCCGGTGGTGGGGGTGCTGGCCTCCGTCTCCGCGGCGGTGTCGGGCAGGTCGAGGCCGACGCCGTCGTAGAGCAGCACGGTCCGGCGGTGCGCGGGCGGCAGGGACAGGAGGGCGCCCAGCAGGATGCGGTCGTTGGGGTCGGCGGGGGCCTTGTCGGGCTGGCCGAGGGTGCGGTGGGCCCGGCGCAGCCGCCGCCAGGGGGAGAGCGCGTACTCGTAGGCGGCGGAGCGGACCCAGCCGACGGGGTCGGGGTCGGTGGCCACCTCGGGCCACTGCGCCCAGGCCTGACGGAACGCCCGCTCCACGGACTCCTGCGCGAGGGTGCGACGGCCCGTCAGCAGGTAGACCTGCCGGACGAGGGCGGGCGCGGTGTACGCGTAGAGCGAGTCGAACGCCTCGGCGGGCCGCGCGGGGCGCGCGGGCCGCGCGGGGCGCGGAAGTACGGGTGCGGGTGCGGGTGCGGGTGCGGGTGCGGCGGGCGGGGCCCCGTCGCCCGGGCCCGCCGCCTCCGACGCGACGGCGCCCGCCGGGGCGTGGTGGGGTGGTGGTGGGGTTTCTGTGGGGGGTTCCGGTGGGGTGACGGTTGGTGGCGTGGTGTGGTCCGGCAGGGCGGGGGGCGGTGTCGGGTCGGCCCAGGCCGGGATGTGGGTGGGGCGTGGGGCGAAGGCCGGTACGGGGGGCTCCGTCACGGCGTCCGGGGAGGACGGGGGCGGTGCCGCGTTCGCCGTGGCGTCGCGCGTCCCGGCCGGGGCCGGTGGGCCGGCTTCGGTGTGCAGCGGGGGGTGGGGCCGCTCCGGTGCGGCCCGGTGGGGTGGGCTGGAGGGGGGCTTCGGGGGGCGTTTCGTGGCGCGGGCCGGGCGGGTGTGCGGGCGGCCCCCGCCCGCGCGCGCGAGGCGGTCCAGGAGGGCCGCGTACGCGGCGCGCGTGCGCGCCCCCGGCTCGGTGCGGCCCGTCTCCCACGAGCGGACCGTGCCGGGGGTGACCCCGAGCTCCGTCGCGACCTGTTCGTGCGTCAGTTCGCCCGACTCGCGCAGCCGGCGGCGCTCCTTGGGGGGCGGCAGGCCCCGCTCCGAGCCGGAGCCGGAGCCGGTCTCGACGTCTGGCGTCATGTCACACTCCCCGCGACCTGGCAGCACAGTACTGGGCGATAAAGTACATAAACGTATATTGGGCGACACAACGGACAATCGCCTGTTACCCACCCATAGCGCGTGTCGTTGGCACCATGACGGTGTGACCCAAGTGATCGAACGCGGTGCCCCGTTGCCGGCGGCCCCGCAGCCCCGGGCGCCGCGCCGTTCACCCGCGGCGGCCGCCTGCGTGCTGGGCGGCGCCGTGGCCGCCGGACTGGGGCTCGGCTTCCTGGCCGTGCTCGTGATCGTGCTGTGGATCAGCTCCCCCTATCCCGACAGCGGCCCCGGCGGGGCGCTGCACCTCGCCGCCGGACTGTGGCTGATGGCCCACGGGACCGAACTCGTCCGCTACGACACCCTGTCCGGGGTGCCCGCACCCGTCGGGGTGACCCCGCTGCTGCTGGTGGCGCTGCCCGTGCTGCTGATGCGGCGGGCGGCCCGGCTGGGCAGCGCCTCCGGGGTCGGCGTGGGCGTGGGTGTCGGGGCGGAGGCGGAGGCCGAGGAGGTGCTGCCGGCGGGTGCGGTGTTCTCCGCCGTGCTCTGCGGCTACCTGGCGGTGGGCGCGCTGGCCACGCTGTACGCGGCGGGCGGCCCGATGCCGGCCGACCCGATCAGCGCCGCCTGGCACCTGCCGCTGGTGGCGGTGTTCGCCACGGGCGCCGGGGTGTGGGCGGTCAAGGGGCGCCCCGAGGGGCCGCCGCCGGGCTGGGTCCCGGAAGCCGTGCGCAGGGCGGCAGCCCGGCCGCGGTACGCGCTGGCGCTGCGGTCGGGGGCGGCGGGGGTGCTCGTCTTGCTGGGCGGCGGCACGGTGCTGGTCGGGGCGTCGCTGGTGTGGCACGCGGGGGAGGTGCAGTCCTCGTTCCTCACGCTGACCGGGGTGTGGTCGGGGCGGTTCGCGGTGCTGCTGCTGGCGGTGACGCTGGTGCCGAACGCGGTGGTGTGGGGCGCGGCGTACGGGCTGGGGCCCGGGTTCGCGGTGGGGACCGGGGCGACGGCCACGCCGCTGGGCTTCGAGGGGGCGGCGGCGCTGCCGAGGTTCCCGCTGCTGGCGGCGCTGCCGCCGGAGGGGCCGGGCACCCCGCTGACGTGGGCGGCGGCCGGGGTGCCGGTGGCGGCGGGGCTGGTGGTGGGGTGGCTCGCGGTGCGGCGGGCGCGGGAGGTCTCGTACGGGGAGACCGCGCTGACGGCGGCGCTGGGGGCGGTGGTGTGCGGGCTGGCGACGGCCGGGCTGGCCGCGGCGTCGGCGGGCTCGCTGGGGACGCGGACGCTGGCGGCGTTCGGGCCGGTGTGGTGGCAGGCGGGGGCCGCGGCGGCGGGGTGGGTGCTGGTGCTGGCGGTGCCGGTGGCGGTGGGGGTGCACGGGGTGCGGAACCGGCCGGTCGGCTCCGCCGGTGCCGCCGGTGGGGACGCGTGGCACGACTCGGGGGTGCGGGAGTTGAGGTGGGCGTTGTTGCGGGAGGCGGCCCTGCCGATGGTTGCTCCCGCGACGGAACCCCTACCGCCACCGCCGACTCCGCAGCCCGATCCGGCCCCCGCTCCGGAGACCCCGGCCGCGGGCCCGGCTCCGGCCTCGGGTCCGGCTCCGGCTGCGGGTCCGGCCCCGGCCCCGGCTCCGGCGGAGGTTCCGGCCGGGGGGGCTGGGGTACCGGAGGCGGATGTGGTGGGGAGTCAGGGTGGGGCTTCGGTGGAGCCGTTGGCGCCGGGGGTGGTCGGGGCGCGGGTGCTGGCGCGGCGGCCTCCGGAAGCCTGAGCGGGCCGGGGCCGGGGGGCCGCTGCGCGGAGCAGCCTCCCCGCCCCGCCCTTCCACCGTTCCCCGGGGCTGCGCCCCGGACCCCGCTCCTGCGGGCTCCGCCCCCAGACCCTCCCCCAGCGCCTCAAACGCCGGGCGCCCGGTACCGGGGGGTCAGGGGCGGAGCCCCTGGGAACGGGCGAAGGGCGGGGAGGGGCCTGCCCCGCGCAGCGGAACCACCCGCGCCCCCACGGGGACACCGGTACCCAGGCCGCGGATGAGTAGCCGCGCCCTGTTCCGTGCGGTCGCGCCCCGCGAGCGTAGGGGACATGACAGCCAGCGCACGCGACCTCGCCGCCGCCACCCCCGCCACGCGCGACCGGTACGTCGACCTGCTCCGGGTCGCCTCCCTCGGGACCGTCGTCCTCGGCCACTGGCTGATGGCCGCCGTCGGCGCCGACGGCATAGGGAACCTGCTCGCCCTCCTGCCCGGTCTCCAGGTCCTCACCTGGGGGCTCCAGGTCATGCCGGTCTTCTTCTTCGTCGGCGGGTTCAGCCACGCCCTGTCCTACCGCTCCCTGGAGCGCCGCGCCGCCGGCCGCCCCGTGTACGCCGTCTTCCTGCGCGCCCGGCTGCGCCGCCTGCTGCGGCCCACCCTGGTGTTCGTCCTCGTCTGGGCCGCCCTGGCCCTCGCCGTGCAGCTCGCCGACGCCGACCGCGGCCCGCTGGCCGGGGCCGCCCTGCGGATGGTGACGCAGCCGCTGTGGTTCATCGGGATCTACCTCGCCATGGTCGCCCTCACCCCGCCCCTGCTGCGCGCCCACGCCCGCTGGGGATGGGCCGCCTTCGCCGCGCTCGCCGGCGCCGCCGCCCTGGTCGACGCGGCGCGCTTCGCCCTGCACCTCCCGTACGCCGAGTTCCTGAACTTCGCCTTCGTCTGGCTCGCCGTCCACCAGCTCGGCTTCCTGCGCGCCGACGGCCGCATCCGCCGCCCCGCCCTCCTCGGCGGCGCCGGCCTCGCCGGGGCGGTGCTCCTCGTCGCCGCCGGGCCGTACCCGCTGTCGATGGTCGGGATGCCCGGCGAGAAGGTCTCCAACATGGCCCCGCCCACCCTCGCCCTGCTCTGCCACGGCATGTGGCTGGTCGGCGCCGTCCAGCTGCTCGCCCGCCCCGCCGCCGCCCTCCTCGCCCGGCCCCGCGTCTGGCGCGGGGTGGTCGCCGCCAACGGGGTCGCCATGACCGCGTTCCTGTGGCACCTCACCGCCATGCTCGGCGTCTACGCCGCCCAGCTCGCCCTCGGCCTCGCCCTGCCCGAGCCGGCCACCGCCGCCTGGTGGGCGCAGGCCCCGGTGCGGATCCTCGCCGCCGCCGGGCTCACCGCCCTCCTCGTGGCCGGCTTCCGCCGCTTCGAGGCGCCCTCCCCGGCGGACGCCACCCCCGGCAGCGGCCCCGCCGCCGCCCTCGGCACCACCCTGTCCCTCCTCGGGATCCTCGGCCTGTCCAGCACCGGCCTCGGCGGCCTCCTGGAGGGCCACACCGCCGTCCTCGTCGCCCTCCCGGTCACCGCGCCCGCCGCCATCGGCATGGCCCTGGCGGGCGCCTGGCTGGTGGAACGGTCGGTGCCGGTGCGGAGGGTTAGGCTGAGGGGCTGATCCACACCCTTTCCCTGGAGCGCGTCTGATGGCCGTCAACCTGGTCAATGTCGAGGCAGTCAGCAAGGTGTACGGCACCCGTGCCCTGCTCGACGGCATCTCCCTCGGCGTATCCGAGGGCGACCGGATCGGCGTGGTCGGCCGCAACGGCGACGGCAAGACCACCCTCATCCGGATGCTCGCCAAGCTGGAGGAGCCCGACACCGGCCGGGTCACCCAGAGCGGCGGCACGCGGATGGGCGTCCTCACCCAGCACGACTCCCTCGACCCCTCGGCCACCATCCGGCACGAGATCATCGGCGACATGGCCGACCACGAGTGGGCCGGCAACGCCAAGATCCGCGACGTGCTCACGGGCCTCTTCGGCGGCCTGGACCTGCCCGGCTTCGGCCAGGGCCTGGACACCGTCATCGGCCCGCTCTCCGGCGGCGAGCGCCGCCGCATCGCGCTCGCCAAGCTGCTCATCGCCGACCAGGACCTCCTCGTCCTCGACGAGCCCACCAACCACCTCGACGTCGAGGGCATCTCCTGGCTGGCCGCCCACCTCCAGACCCGCCGCAGCGCCCTCGTCTGCGTCACCCACGACCGCTGGTTCCTCGACCAGGTCTGCACCCGCATGTGGGACGTCCAGCGCGGCTCCGTCTACGAGTACGAGGGCGGCTACAGCGACTACGTCTTCGCCCGCGCCGAACGCGAGCGGATCGCCGCCACCGAAGAGGCCAAGCGGCAGAACCTGATGCGCAAGGAGCTGGCCTGGCTGCGCCGCGGCGCCCCCGCCCGCACCTCCAAGCCGCGCTACCGCATCGAGGCCGCCAACGAGCTGATCGCCGACGTGCCGGAGCCGCGCGACAAGTCGGAGCTGATGCGCTTCGCCAACGCCCGCCTCGGCAAGACCGTCTTCGACCTCGAGGACGTCACCGTCACGGCCGGCCCCAAGACCCTCCTCAAGCACCTCACCTGGCACCTGGGCCCCGGCGACCGCGTCGGCCTCGTCGGCGTCAACGGCGCCGGCAAGACCTCCCTGCTGCGGGCCCTCGCCGAGGCCGCCCGCACCCAGGGCGAGACCCAGCCCGCGTCCGGCGAGATCACCGTCGGCAAGACCGTCCGCCTGGCCTACCTCTCCCAGGAGGTCGGCGAGCTCGACCCGTCGCTGCGCGTCCTGGAGGCCGTCCAGCGCGTCCGCGACCGCGTCGACCTCGGCAAGGGCCGGGAGATGACGGCCGGCCAGCTGTGCGAGCAGTTCGGGTTCACCAAGGAGAAGCAGTGGACGCCCGTCGGCGACCTCTCCGGCGGTGAGCGGCGCCGGCTGCAGATCCTGCGCCTGCTGATGGACGAGCCCAACGTCCTCTTCCTCGACGAGCCCACCAACGACCTCGACATCGAGACCCTCACCCAGCTGGAGGACCTCCTCGACGGCTGGCCCGGCTCGATGATCGTGATCTCCCACGACCGGTTCTTCATCGAGCGCACCACCGACACGGTGATGGCCCTGCTCGGCGACGCGAGCCTGCGGATGCTGCCGCGCGGCCTGGACGAGTACCTGGAGCGCCGCCAGCGGATGATCGAGGCGGCCGCCCCGGCGCCGGCCCCGGCCGCCGCGGCCAAGACGACGTCCTCCGGGGACTCCCGTGCCGCGAAGAAGGAACTCCAGAAGATCGAGCGGCAGCTCAACAAGATGTCCGACCGCGAGTCGAACCTGCACGCCCAGATCGCCGAGCACTCCACCGACTACGACAAGGTCGCCAAGCTCGACGCGGAGCTGCGCGAACTCATCTCCGAGCGGGACGAATTGGAGATGCGCTGGCTGGAACTGGCCGAAGAGGCCTGAGTCCCGGGGCCCCGCGGGGCCCGATAACAGGCGCGTCACGGGCCGGTCCGCCCTTGGGAACAGGGGTGCGACCGGCCCGTTGCGTACCGGCCACCAGTGATAGAAAGGGTCGGTTCTTTTCGATCTCCTCCGGGTCCCGCCCGGTTCACCGACCGCCTGAAGCCGAAGGTATGCGCTGATGACCGAGCCGCCCCAGCCGCCGAACCAGCCACCGACCCCTTCCGGTTACGGCCACCTCCCCGGGCCGCCCCAGCCGGGATACGGCTACCCGCCGCCCGGCGGCAACCCGTACGCCCAGCAGCCGCCGACCGTCCCCCAGCCCCTGGTCCAGCCGGGCGGCCACGGCTTCCCGCCGCCGGGCGGCCCCGCGGGCCCGCCGCCCGGCGGCCGCCGCAAGGGCGCGGTCGTCGCCCTGGCGGCCGTCGCGGGCGTCGTCGTCCTCGGCGCGGGCGCCTGGTTCGCCTTCGGGACCGGCGACGACCCGAAGAAGCCCGCCGCGCAGGCCTCCGCCCCCGCCGACCCCAAGCCCGCCGGCTCCCCGTCCGTGGACAAGGGCGACGGCAGCGGCAACGGCGCCCCCGAGCAGACCGACCTCAACGCGGGCCGCAAGCCGGGCGAGGACAAGGCGCTGTGGCTCAAGACCGTCAAACTGCAGAGCCCCGGCACGGGCATTTCCACCCGGGGCCAGTGGGTGGTCGGCGACACCGTCGCCAAGACCGTCGGCAACACGGTCGTCGGCTACGCGGTGACCGACGGCAAAGAGAAGTGGAGGCTCGACCTCCACACGGAGATCTGCGGGCTCGCCGCCCAGACCACCGGCGACGGCAAGACGGTCGTCGTCGTCAAGGACGGCACCGGCTCCAACGCCGAGTGCAACCAGCTGAAGCAGATCGACCTCAAGGCCGGCAAGGAGGGGTGGACCAAGACGGTCGCCAAGGAGAACATGTTCGACGGCGGCGGCAGCGCGGCCCTGAGCCTCACCGGCGACACCGTCGTCGTCAACCGGCTCGGCGGCACCAGCGCCTACCGCGTCACCACCGGCGACAAGCTGTTCTCCGGCAACGTCCCCGAAGGCTGCCAGCCCACCCAGTACGCCGCCGGCCGCGACAAGGTGCTCGGCATCGCCCTGTGCCTGGACGCCGACCACACCGTCGAGGTCCAGGACGCCGACCCGGTCACCGGCAAAAAGAGCTGGGCCTACCGCCTTCCCAAGGGCTGGCAGGTCAACGGCGTCTACTCCGTCTTCCCGGCCGTCCTCGACATCGGCAACCGGGACACCAAGGAACGCGCCGTCATCGCCCTGACCGCGGACGGCAAGAAGCGCTCCAGCATGGCCGCCGAAGGCTCCTTCACGGTCAACTGCGGCACCAGCACCCTGGACGACCTCCAGGGCTGCGGCGATTCCGCGGTCGACGGCGACACCCTCTACCTTTCGACCGACGGCAAGGTCGGCGACAACAACGAGATCGTCGCCTTCGACCTCGCCACCGGCAAGTCCAAGTGGCGCCGGGCCGCCGGCGAGAAGCAGGGCCTGATCCCGCTGAAGGCCGCGAACGGACAGCTGATCGCCTACCACACCGGCGCCCTGGACCAGCCGGGCGAGATCGTCTCCATCCCGGCGGCCGGCGGTACGCCCACGACGCTGCTGCGCCTGCCCTCGGGACCGGCCGCGAAGATCGAAGGCTCCTTCATGTTCTCCAAGAGGGCCTACGAGGACGGCCGCTTCTTCCTGTCCGTGACCACGCTGATGGGCAACAGCACGGACGAGAAGCTCCTGATGGCATTCGGCAAGTGAACGCGTCCACCGAGCCGCCCACCGAGAGGCAGTAGCAGCAGATGAGCACCCCGCCGCCCCCCAGCCAGCCGCCGTCCGGCGGATTCGGCGGCCCCCCGCCGCCGCCCGGCCCGCCGCCGGGGCAGCCCCCGGCCGCCCCCCAGGCCCCCGGCACCCCGCCGCAGGCCCCGCAGGCC